>JAZOTG010000031.1:0-7589 GCA_045657505.1 Kiritimatiellia bacterium
GGACCGATGTTGAGTGTGCCGCCAACGCGGGGGTGGGCAGCATTTTCTGCCGTTTCGGATTTGGTGTTCTGCGAGAGTCGCATCCTACGGCGCAGATAAATTCATTTGACGAAATACTTCAAGTTGTTTGTTGATTCTCAAGGAAGGTCTGAGCAGATGAAAAATTCGATATTTCTTTTAATCTCATTCACGGCGTGCGCCGCATTTGCACGCGGCGCTAAAATCTATGTTTGGCCCGAAGGTAAAATGCCGTACGCCGATCAGAAGCATCTCGTGGCGGCAATGACAGATGTAACGCGGTCCAAGAAGTTTGTCCGCAGCCAGTGGGCGAGACCGTACATTGAGTGGTGCGATGCGCCAAAGCCCGAGAAGAAAAATGACATTTGCATGATTTTGATATCGGGTGGCGGCTATAATTCCTGCTGCGATGTGGCGCTTGTTAAAGATTGGGAGAAAAAGCTCACGGAGCTTGGCGTGAATTGCGTCAATTTTGTTTACCGTACCCCCCGTCCCAATGGGCTGCCCATTTGGGCATGCGCGTGGGCTGATGCGCAGAGGGCGGTAAGAATGGTGCGCAGCGAGGCGGCGAAGAGAGGTTTCAGTCCTGAGAAAATAGGTGTCATGTCGATGTCGGCGGGCTCGCATTTGGCGACGCTTTTGTCTACAAGTTCAACGGCTGCCGCATATGAGCCAATCGATGATTTGGACAAGGTTCCGTGCAATGTCAACTTCGCATGCGCATTCGCAATCGCCTATGCGCTTACAGACGGGATTGGTACGCCCAACAGCCGAGAAGGCGATGCTGTTGACGTTAAGCTTGACAGCGTCTTTAGGTTTGACGAGAAGACATGCCCTATGTGGATGTCTCACGGAGGTAAAGACATATATTCGCCGATGGCGTCAACGTTTGTTTACCGCAAGCTTCGAGAGAAGAAGATACCAGCAGAGATTCATTTGTATCCAGACAAGGGTCATGGGGCGTTTGGCTTTGAGCGCGCTGTTGAATTTATGCGTCAGATGGGTTACTTCGGGAAAGCGAAAGACACCGAGGTTTTGATGAAACGCTACGGAGATGATTCGGCAAGAGCGAGTTATTCAAAGGAGGCGATATGGCCAAAAGGCAAGATGCCCGATCGGCAGACAAAAGTCAACCAGTGCGAACCGTATCTTGAATGGCACATGCCAAAGGAGCTTAAGACAAAGGCCATTCAGATTATCTGGTCGGGAGGTTCATATATGGCAAACAGCCCCGAGTCTTTTGAGGTAGCTCCCGTGCGCCGCTATTTGAATGAGAAAGGCATGGCGGTTGTGACGGTTCGCTATCGTACGCCGCGCCCGGCGGCTCCGCTTGCCAAGCACACGACGGCATGGCAAGATGTTCAGCGCGCAATCCGCATAGTGCGTTCGCAAGCCGCTTCTCGCGGGTTAGATCCTAATCGTATAGGAATTATGGGCTCATCGGCTGGTGGGCATCTAGCCCTTATGGGGGCGACGAGTTCTCTCAGCAAGTCGTATTGGCCCATTGATAAAATCGACGCCCTATCGTGTTCTGCGCAGTGGGCGGTCGCTATTTATCCTGCGTACGCTTTGAGTGATGGTCACGATATGAATAACACAACCGGCGGCAATGCTCAGTCGGCGCAGATGGTTTCCGAGTTTTTGTTTGATATGGCCACCCCTCCGGTGCTGTTTATGCATGGCGATTCTGACGCGTGGGCGGCAATGAACTCCGTTAAAGCATGGGAGAAACTGCGCAGGATGGGTGTGCAGGGGGAATTGCATACGCTGGCGCTTCGCGACCATTGCTTCCAAAGGGTAGCTGCGCCAGGCACCGGCAGTTACACATGGATTGACAGAATCTGGGATTTCTTATCGGCAAAGGGGTTTAACAGGTAAAGCAGTATCTGTCGGCATAAGGGCTGTGTCTATGGCGGAGAAAATTCTTGTAGTGGATGATGAGCGTATTGTACGCACTGCTTTTAAGAATCTTCTCGTTGCCGAAGGTTATCAGGTCGAGCTTGCGAAGGGCGGAGAAGAGGCTCTTGAAAAGTTTTCCCGTTCAAAACCTTCGCTTGTGCTTTTAGATGTTATGATGCCTAAAATGAACGGCCTCGCTGTATGTGAGCGGATGCGGGAAATCGATTCCTTGGTTCCGATTCTTTTTTTTACAGCCATGCCGGGCGAGCTTGCAATGCTCAGGGCGTTTGGAGCGGGGGCGGATGATTTCATTTCAAAAGACCGTTCCCCCGAGGAGTTCCTTGCCCGCGTAAAAGCGGCCTTGCGCAGAGTGTCGGCGGTGGAAGGTAAAACGGGCGATAAGATTTCAATCGGCAAAGCGTCGATTGATTTTTTGACCATGGGTGTATGCGTCGATTCCGAGCACCTGCCGCTTACCAAGACGGAAGCCTTGTTTTTGCGGTTGCTGCTTTCGGAGCCGGGAAGGATTTTTTCGTTTGATGAGATTTTTGCGGGGATAGGTGGCGAGGGGTATTTTGGTGACGAGGCTTCAGTGAGGACGCTTGTATGCCGCCTTAAAAATAAACTTGGCGATGCTTCGCCGGTGATTGTAAATGTTCGTGGGCACGGGTATAAAATAGAAACGGAATAGGATTATATGGAGCAACGTGAATTCAGCGCCGTTCTTGAGGATGTAGAGAGCAGAATACTTGCGGCATGCCGGCGAGTGGGCCGGGACCGTTTAGATGTTGAAATAGTGGCGGTTACAAAAACGCACGGAGCCGATTGCGTGCGCGAAGCGTGGGAAGCGGGGCTTGGCATCGTCGGTGAAAACAAGGTGCAGGAGGCGGCATGGAAAAGGGCGCAAAGCCTTTCGGGGCCGCAGTGGCATCTTATCGGACATCTTCAGAGCAATAAGGTCAGGCAGGCGCTTGGTTTGTTTGACTGCATACATTCCGTCGATTCGGTAAAACTCTGCGACAGGATTGAGTCGGTTGCATCAGACATCGGAGCGCAGGTGCGCATATTGCTTGAAGTGAATGTTTCTGGAGAAAAGTCCAAGAACGGAATGCGGCCGGATGATGTTGCCTCTGCAGTGCGGCATATTATGGCGAACTGTCCGCGTATAACAGTAGAGGGGCTTATGACCATGGCTCCGTTTTCTGAAGATCCCGAATCATCGCGTCCATATTTTAAGAAGCTCCGCGAGTTGCGCGATCAAACTGAGCGTGCATTGGGAGTGGGTTTGCCGCATCTTTCTATGGGTATGAGCGGAGATTATGAAGTTGCCGTCGAGGAGGGTGCGACATATCTTAGGCTGGGGACTGTCCTGTTTGGCGAGCGTCCAAAGATAAAGGTCGCCAGATGTGTTGAGAGTGAGGATTCATGCGGGGGCGGCCTTGATTCATACAGCGGCGAGGGGCCAACAGTGCGTGTGCTTGACTGAATTGTCGGAGGGGAAATGGAATTTGTGATTACAGCTGGTCCGACGAGAGAGTATATCGATCCTGTCCGGTTTCTTTCAAATCCCTCAACCGGCAAAATGGGCTTTGCCGTGGCAAGGGCCGCCGCCGCCCGTGGGCATAAGGTCACGCTTGTCGCTGGGCCTGTCACGCTTCGCACACCCAAGGGTGTAACGCGCATTGACGTCGGCAGCGCGCGTGAGATGTACGACGCAGTTCGTTCGGCAATAACGCCTGACTGCGTATTTGTCGCGACGGCGGCCGTTGCGGATTGGCGGCCGGCAGAGTTTTCAAACCGCAAAAAAAAGAAGACGGAAATGTCATCTACGCTGCGGCTTGTGCGCAACCCCGATATACTTAAAAGTGTTGACGGCTGCGTCAAGGTCGGTTTTGCGGCGGAGACACACGACGTGACGGAGAACGCCAGCAGGAAGTGCCGTGAGAAGAATCTGTCTATGATTGTTGCAAACGATGTTACCGAGCGGGGCGCCGGTTTCGGAAGCGATACGAATCGAGTCGTTCTGCTTTTCCCCGACGGCAGAAGGACGCCTTTAAAGAAGATGTCCAAACTCGCAGTGGCGAGAAGAATTGTGAGGGAGTGTGAAAGTATTTGTTCTTAACGGGTGGGCGGCTAACGAACACGCTTGGGACCTTTGCATGTTTCCGAGAGAGCGCATTTTTAGTTATACCGAACTTCTCGACGGTGAGGCTGAAAAGGTTCTGGACGCCGAGGACGAGTTTGTTTTGGTTGGCTGGTCTATGGGTGGAAGTTTTGCGTTACGCTATGCCATGCGGTATGCGAAAAAACTCAAAGGGCTTGTTCTTGTCTCGGCTACACCGAGGATGATGAAGGCTGACGGATGGGAGGGGATGTCTGCGAGAAGGCTGGCGGCTCTTGAGTACGGGGTTAAGATGACCCGCGGGCAGGGCTTTTTCGGGGTTCCTGACGGCGTTCAAAATCCATATGAAATTGACAGTGACGAGAATTTAAAAAGAGGTCTTGATTACCTTGAGCGAACGGATTTGCGGCTTGAACTTATCGACTTGCTCGCCTCGGGGAAGGTGCGCTGTCCGGTTTACATATTCCAAAGCGAGCGTGACGGAATAGTCCGCTCCAACAATGCAAATTTTCTTGCGGCGGTTTTCCCGTCCGCACAGTTGGACATTATCTCTGGGTCTGAACACGCACTGCCTGTTTTCATCCCGGAAAAGATAGATGTAGCCGTAGCATCGTGCCTCTGTTTATGATAAAATAATTGATAATGAAAAAGTTTTTTTTACTTCTTTCCGCTGTAATTTTAGCTGGTAATCTCATAGCCGACATTCAGATTGTAAACGGCCAGAAGTGGGTTTGTGAAGATGGGTTGTGCGTGCCGGTTGAGGATGATTCCGCGGCAGTATCAGCCTCTGGAGGAGAGGGCGGCGCCTCCGGCGCTGCACGTTTGGCGCACGGGTATATGGACGCCGAGAAATTTGCAGCCTTCCTGGAAAATGAAGATTGGGTAGAGGAGGGCGCGTTTTTTAAAGACAAAGCGCTGTTCCTTGTGCTGTTGCTGGTGCTCGCGGGCGGGTTGGCAATGAATCTCACTCCCTGCGTGCTTCCAATGGTGCCAATCAATCTTATGATTATCGGCCGGTCGGCGTCGCGCGGTCTGTTGTATGGGCTTGGCATCACTGTGGCGTACGGCACTCTCGGTGTTTTGTCGGCGATAGGAGGCATGGCGTTCGGTGAAATACAATCGAATCCGTGGTTCAATGTCGCCATTGCAATTCTCTTTATAGCTCTCGCTCTTTCAATGCTTGGGGTCTTTTACATTGATTTTTCAAAAAGGCGAAATGATTTTGCGCTGATGCGAAATAAGATGCTGTCTGGCCTTTTTGCGTTTTTCATGGGCATGGTAAGTGCGGTCTTGGCAGGCGCGTGCGTAGCCCCGATACTTCTGTCGGTTCTTTTGCTTACTGCCGATCTTTTTGCAAAAGGGTATTGGGCGGCATTGCTGTTGCCGTTTATGCTCGGAGCGGGAATGGCGTTTCCGTGGCCGCTTGCGGCTGTGGGGTTGAAGGTGTTGCCGAAGCCGGGGCCCTGGATGACAAAGGTCAATCGAGTCTTTGGCGCGCTGGTGCTCGCTTTAGCGTGCTGGTATGGCTATCTCGCTTATATGGGTTTTTCAAAAGAAAATCTCAGCGGCCCGTCTGTTGACGGTGCAATCAGAATTTCATCGCCTGGTGAATTTTCACTTGATGGTCTGAAGCGTCCTGTACTTGTTGATTGCTGGGCTGTAAGTTGCAAAAACTGTTCGGCGATGGAGCGTAATGTTTTGACAGATCCCCGCGTCAAGGAGATTATAAAGAAGAAGGGGATTACGTTTGTCAAACTTCAGGCTGAAGATTTGAAGGCTCTTAAAAAACTTCCGGGTTTTGAAAATGTTAAAGGGTTGCCGGCATTTTTGATTTTTGAATAAAAGACGAAAGGAAACATAAAATGAAAAAATTGATTACGCTTTTTGCAGTAGCGGCGGTGACGGCTGTTTTTGCTGCGACCACTTCTACGCCGGCAGGATTTACAGACGATCTTGATGCGGCAATTGCTGCGGCAAAAAAGTCGGGGAAGACGGTTTTCGCTGTATTCTCGGGGAGTGACTGGTGTCATTGGTGCAAAGTTCTTGAAAAGGATTATCTTTCAAAGAAAGAATTTGTAGAAGAAGCGGCAAAGAGCTTTGAACTTGTTTATATAGACGCTCCAAATAATAAATCGCTTCTTTCGGAGAGCGCCGCGAAAAAGAACCCAGAACTTGTTAAGAAATACAAAATTAGAGGGTTCCCTACTGTTAAATTCATTTTAAATGACGGCACGGCCGTGAATGCATCGCGCCCGGGCAAGGGTGTTGCTCCCAAGGCGTACGCTGAGTCGCTCGCGCGTGAAATCAAAACGCGTCCGCTTTTTGAGAAGCACATAGAGCCGTTCAAAAAAGAATTGGAAACTTCAATGCGTGCAATCTTTACGGAGATCATGAAGGAGGGCAATTATTGGACACGTGCAACAGAAGCCGAGCAGCGTGCAGGTTTTGATAAGGCATCTGCGGGGCTTAAGAATGGCGTTGCAAAAATGAAAGAGATCAAGGAGAAGGTTGCATCCGCGAAGGTGCCTGCAGAGATTGAAGCCGAAAAGAATTCCTTCTTGAAGGAGCTTGAGGCGAATATCGCTGGAATGAATGAGTATGCATCAAAATCTTTCGAAGACATGAAAAAGATGTATGAGGCCGATGCGGCGGCACGCTCCAAGTCTCGCCCGAAAAGAGGCAAGAAGAATCTCAAGTGACAATGTCTGTATCGGACAGAAAATGAAAAGCGAAGGCTGCAGCCTTCGCTTTTTTATTGTCGAATAAAGCATAAAATTATTTAAGCTTGTTTTTGGTATTATATATGAAACAAATAACGAGTAAATTATGAAAAGTAGAATATTACTTATACTTGCGTGTATAACTGTTGATGCATATGCGGTAATACCTGGTTTTGGTTTAAATTATGGAAGTAACTCTTTATATGTTTACGAAGAATATAATTGCAACGTGCATAAAAAAGCCGATCAATATTTTATGTCATATTTAGAGTACGGCGTGACGGACTGGCAATCAATAGTTATTCAGAATATAAGTTATCCAGATGGCTCGTATAAAGATTTGTCCCTTGGGTTGATGCAGCAGATTTATAAACACGAATACATTAATATTAGGGGTGGAGTTTCATATATGTTCGGGCCGGGGCAAAGCAATTTTGATGAAGGGATTTTTTATAGTGTATATGCAAATGGAAAGATATATGGTGATTTTGGATATATTTTCCAGCTGGGGGTTTCGCATATATTTGATAGTAAGCCAGAATGGTCAAAGGCTGCATATCTAACATACAATGTAATGGATGAGTTGGCTTTATATATTTGTGCAACCTCGGAATTGGTTCATTTTGATGATAGCATTGATTTTAGTTTTGGCGGCTGGTATGTATTGTTTGAGTATAAGTATGGGTTTGAGTGGGCGACATTTTATTTTGATGTAGGGAATGTGGCAGAACATGAAGAAGGCATCAGACTCAGTGTTGGTATTGATATACTGTATTAATAATTATAATCACTCCCCTTGGGGACACTCCCCATTTTTTAGGGAGTGTCCC
>JAZOTG010000032.1:0-2815 GCA_045657505.1 Kiritimatiellia bacterium
TGCTTCGACGTCATGACGAAATACTTCATTCCCGCGTCACGAGCGCGCTTCATCCAATCCTTCGGATCGAAGAAAATCGGATTGAAAACCGTCGCTAGTTTTGCATATTCCTTATTCGGGATCTTTCGCGCCCACTGTATCCATTCGGAATACGATCCGCAGCGCTTGCCGCCCCACTCGCCCGCCAATATCGAATAAAGACCCCAATGGGCCATCATTCCGAACTGGGCCTCTTTAAACCACTTCTTCGAAGCGGCGAGTTCGGGAGAATCACCCTTTTTCACATTAAGAGCATCTGCAAAAACGCCGGCGGCCGAAAGAGCCGCCGCGCCGGTAATGAATTCTTTCCGTGTCATGACTAAAAATTACTTTGCAACTTCGTTAGCGATCTTCTGCATAAGCTTGACGGTATCGGGAGCGTCTTTAAGATACTGCGGAACGTACTTGCACTTCGTTACATCGGCATCGAAAAGCTTTGCCGTCCAAACGAGCGCCTGAAGATATTCGCCTTTCCTATTCAAATGGAAAGCGTCGCCGTCAAGCCAGATCTTACCGTTTTTGAGAGTCTTGAACTTGTTGACGCCGACGACGTCGTACGCGTTAGAATCTTTACCTTCATCATTAACATACTTAACGGGAAGTTCCTTGCGGAAGCGCTGAACGGCCTCTCCCATCTTAATGACGTCAAGACTATGATTCCCGGCGAACTTGCCGTAAGCGGACTCGAGCTTCTCGAACATCTGATTCTGGTCGATGCCCCATTTGCCGAGACGTCCGTCCCAAGGCGTATAAGACCACGTCTGCTGGACGTAAACCTTAGCCTGGGGAGCGCACTTCTTGATCATCTCAAGAAGCTTTGTGCCGTGAGGCTCGTATGACTTCTCCTGCCAGCTCTGGTGGCTGCCCTGCTGAACGGTGACGATATCCCACTTGTCGGCCTTGAGCATCCTTTCAATATTGCTGGACGGACGCTTTTTGTTGTTGAGAACGAGCTGATCCTTGAAAGGTTCCTCGCCCTTCTTGCATGAAACATAATCCCAGGTTACGAGATAATAGTTCTTCTCGGGATGATTCAGGTTCGCAGCGTGCTTATCGAGCGTGCAGCCTCCGATATAAAGCGAGCAGAAATCGAGGGGACATCCGAGATCCCTTGCGACCTTAGGCATTTCCTTGCCGACGCAAATGGAGAATGAGTTACCGATAGCGAGAACCTTAAGAGGCTTTTCGCGCTTGGGAGCGGCGTTGGAGTTTACGGTAACGAGCGCCGCTGCTGCCGCGACAACTGCCGTCATGAATTTAATGGACTTTTTCATTTTATTTTCCCTGCTTTCTTTTGTTTTAAATTTAAGTTTCAATTAAAACGACTTCAAATATATTATCAGCGCTTTCTTAGTTCGTTGGCGATCTTCTTCATGAGAACAGCCTGGGGCGAGTCGATCTTGAGATACTTCGGCGAATAATTGCACTTTGTAACATCGACATCAAAAAGAATCGCCGTCCAGACGAGTCCCTGGAGATACTCGCCCTTCCAGTTGAAATGGAACACATCGCCGCTTGGCCACGAAAGCCCCGTCTCCTTTTCGACGCCAACGGGCCACCACTCGGAGGGCTTTGAAAGCTTCTTGAAATCGGCGGAGCCGACGACGTCGTTATTGGACTTTTCGGTATACTTTACGGGAAGCCCTTTGCGGTAACGCTGAACGGCCTCGCCGGTCGGAATTATTTCAAGTCCGTGACTCTTCGCGAATTTGGCGTAGGCCTTTTCGAGTTTCGCGTACATTTCATCGGGAGTCATCTTCCAAAGTCTGAGGCGCTTATCCCACGGAGTGTAGGACCACGTCTGCTGAACGTAGATTTTAGCCTGAGGAGCGCACTTCTTGATCATATTGATAAGCTTTGTGCCGTGAGGCTCGTAAGACTTCTCCTGCCAGCTCTGATGACTGCCCTGCTGGATGGTGACGATATCCCACTTATCGGCCTTAAGCATTCTTTCGATGTTACTTCTATGCTGCTTACCCCCATGCTTACCTTTTACAAGAGCCAATGCATCCCTGAACGGCTCATCGCCCTTTTTGCACGAGACGTAGCTCCAGTTAATCCGATAAGCGTTATCGTCGGGGTTCTTCAGATTTGCGGCATGCCTGCTAAGCGTACAGCCGGGAATGTACATCGAACAGAAATCGAGGGGGCAGCCGATATCGGCGGCGATCTTCGGCATCTCCTCTAAAACGCAAATAGAAAACGAGTTGCCGATGGCAAGAACCTTAAGAGGCTTATCGCGCTTTGGAGCGGCGTCGGACACGCCTGCGATAAAAGCGGTGGCGACCGCGAGAACCGTCGTAATTATTTTCTTGGACAATTTCATTTTTCATTCCTGTTCGTTGATTTGAAAATCACATATACGCATCATATATGCAAACATTCAAATATTATAGCAGAATCCATCTCCGATGACCATATTGATTATTCCCTGAAGCCCGCGAAGACGCGAAACGCACGAAAACGCCGGATATTTTGGCCCACGACGGCCATACCTCGTTGTGCAGCTCATATCATTCGATTTTTCCCTTTGGCGATTTCCTGATGATCTTCGTGCATTTCGGCAGTCCGGAGAAATTGGCGTTGCGCACGGTGAAGTTTTTTGCGCAGGTCCTCACTGTGCACTCGATCCCATACGGCGAATCCGCGTCGACGCGCAGGCCCGGCGCCTGATAGACACGGACGTCTTTCATTTCGATATCCTCGTACAAAAGCCGCAGCGAATCCTCGTCGACAGGAATCGGCTCGCCCTGGTTCGGCGTCGGGATGCCAAGCG
>JAZOTG010000033.1:0-2473 GCA_045657505.1 Kiritimatiellia bacterium
GCTTATGCAGAAGATCGCCAACGAAGTTGCAAGGTAAGTACAGGTCATGACACGAAAAGAATTCATCACCGGCGCGGCGGCTATTACGGCCGCCGGCGTTTTTGCAGACGGCCTTGATGCGGTTAAAGGCGATTCCCCCGAGCTGGCGGCCTCGAAGAAATGGTTCAAGGAGGCCCAATTCGGAATGATGGCCCATTGGGGCCTTTATTCGATTTTGGCGGGCGAGTGGAACGGCAAGCGCTGCGGCTCGTATTCCGAGTGGATACAGTGGGCGCGAAAGATCCCGAATAGGGAATATGCAAAACTAGCGACCGTTTTCAATCCGATCTTCTTCGATCCCAAGGATTGGATGAAGCGCGCACGCGACGCCGGGATGAAGTATTTCGTCATGACGTCGAAGCATCACGACGGCTTTGCGATGTACCGCTCGAAAGTTTCGAAGTTTAATGTCGTCGACGCGACTCCTTTTAAGCGCGATATCGTTGAAGAACTCGCCGAAGCCTGCCGCGACGCGGGGCTTAAGTTCGGGCTTTACTATTCCCAGGACGTCGACTGGAGCGAGCCAAACGGTGGCGGACTTTTCCGCAAGCATCACATGAAGTCCGAGCCGCGCGTCTGGGGCAACAACTGGGATTTCGGCCACATAAAGAAAGAGGACTACAATTTCGAGGAGTACCTCCAATCGAAATCCGTTCCACAGGTCAAGGAGATTCTCACGCAGTACGGCGACCTGTGCCTTATCTGGTTCGACGTTCCCATGACTTCAACCCTGGAGCAGTCGACGATGTTCCGCGATCTCGTAAGGAAGTATCAGCCGGGCTGTCTCATCAACGGCCGCATCGGCAACAAGATGGGCGATTACCATACGCCAACCGATAACGCTCTTGCCGAAAACACGAAGAAGGACGAGCTTTACGAAATGGTCGGAACGATGAACAATTCGTGGGGTTATCATCCGACCGATACGGATTACAAATCGCTTGAAACGATTCTCGGCTTTAAAAACAGGTCGAAGGAGATAGGTTCGAACTATATGCTCAATATAGGCCCCGATCATCTCGGCCGCATACCGGCTCCGGGAATAAAGATTCTCGACGGTTTATCGCAGGCAAAAATAATTTAAAATACCCCCTTGCAAGGCGTAGGTCATATATGATATACTTTACGCCAACAACACGTTCGGGTGTGGCGCAGCGGTAGCGCAGTTGACTGTTAATCAATTGGTCACTGGTTCGAATCCAGTCACCCGAGCCATTCAAAACCGAAAGAATCCGCCGTAAAAAGCGGATTTTTTTGTTTTCTGGATTTTGTCGGTGCCGTAGGGGTGCCGTCGGCGGTTGTTCACTAGAATAATATTGACGCAGATAGGTCTCTTAAGAGGAAACCGGAGTTAAGCGAAATGAAGAAAAAAGAAATTACCTTTACGGCTGTTTTGCTCGGGATTATGATTTCAGTTGTGTTTGGTGCGGCGAACGCGTATCTTGGATTGCGAGTCGGCCTTACGGTTTCAGCATCGATTCCGGCCGCGGTGATTTCGATGGGCGTTCTTAGGATTGTTTTAAGGAGAGATTCGATTCTTGAGAATAATATCGTTCAGACGATCGGATCTGCGGGAGAATCTCTTGTCGCTGGAGCTGTTTTTACAATGCCTGCGCTTTATCTGTGGGCGGAAGAGGGTGTATGCGCCCCGCCAGGATTTTTGCAGCTTACCGTAATTGCGCTGTTGGGCGGTGTTTTAGGGGTTTTATTGATGATTCCCGTTAGAAAGCCGCTTATCGTCGACGAAGATAAAACCCTGCCTTTCCCAGAAGCGCGTGCATGCGCCGCGGTCTTGCGCGCAGGAGAAAAAGGCTCTGGACAGGCACGTGATGTCTTTATAGGTCTTGGCTTGGCCGCTCTTATAAAGTTTGTGATTGATTTCTTTAAATGCATACCCGCGGTAATATCGTTTCCGATTAAGCGATTGCGCGGTGAAGTCGGTTTTGAACTGTCATCGGCGCTTTTAGGTGTTGGATATATTGTTGGAACGAAAGTTTCGACTCTTGTTTTTGCGGGTTCATTTTTAGGATGGTTGATTCTTATACCGCTTTTTTCTTTTTTCTACGAGCCTGCGGCCAAGGCCTATCTCGAGGGCGGTGCCATGGCGGTCTGGAAAGATTATGTCAGATATGTCGGAGCTGGAGCGATCGCAACAGGCGGCTTGATTTCTCTTGTTAAAACGTTGCCGACGTTTTTTAAGGCTTTTTCAAAGACTCTTTCATCTTCATGTTCCGGCGACAATGCGGGAGATATTCCGATTAAGCGTGTCGTTGCAGGGATAATAACGATTGTTATTCTCATTGCTTTAATTCCGCAGGTTCCGGTCGGAGTCGGCGGGGCTTTGTTGATAGCGCTTTTTGGATTTTTCTTCGCAATCGTTTCGGCGCGTATGGTAGGTCTGGTAGGATGTTCCAACAATCCTGTTTCAGGCATG
>JAZOTG010000034.1:0-3216 GCA_045657505.1 Kiritimatiellia bacterium
TAGCAGGCGGCAGTCCTTTTTTTGAGAATGAGCTCGGCGGTGTGCCTTCCTGCGTCGTTCTTGAATATATGGCCCAGGCTATGGCGTTATATACCGGTTTGGAACGGCTTCGCGAAGGTGAGCGCCCCCGTGTGGGTTTTATTTTAGGTTCGCGCAAAATCGACATCAGCATTCCCGTCTTTAAACAGGGCTGCCGCTACCGCATTGAAGTTCTCTGTTCTTTTTCAGATGAGACATTCGCTTCGTTCGACTGCTCAGTGTATTCCCCGTCGGGAGAAAAGGTTGCGTGCGGCGTTTTGTCTGCGTTCTGTCCTGACGGCGAGCTTACACCTCAGAAATTGGAGGAATTCAAGTGAAGAAGGTTTTGGTTACTGGTTCGAGCAGAGGTATCGGGCGGGCGATTGCGGTGGAACTCGCCAAATCTGGCTACGATCCGGTTATTCATTGCGTTAAGTCGCAGGATGCCGCTAAATCGGCGGCTGAAGAGGTTAAGTCTTTTGGCGCGTCGGGCGATGTTCTTTGCTTTGATGTATCCGACAGAAACGTTTCAAAGAGCGTGCTTGAGGATTATGTCTCCAAAAACGGCTCATTCTACGGTGTTGTCCTTAATGCGGGCATTACGGCCGACAACGCGTTCCCCGCAATGGAGGACGATGAATGGGACCGTGTGATACGAACTGACCTGGACGGTTTCTATAACGTGCTTAAGCCGCTTGTGCTTCCCATGGTTCAAGCGCACATACGCGGGCGCATAGTTGTGATTTCGTCCGTTTCGGGCATAGCAGGCAACAGAGGGCAGACGAATTACGCCGCTGCAAAGGCTGGAGTGATAGGTGCTGCAAAATCTCTCGCCGTCGAGCTTGCGCGCCGCGGCATCACTGTCAACTGCGTGGCTCCGGGCGTCATCGAAACCGATATGATCGAGGGCATTTTTGCCGACGAAGCAATAAAGGCAATTCCCATGCGCCGTTTCGGAAAGCCTGCCGAAGTTGCCGCTCTTGTGCGCTTTCTTGTTTCAGAAGAGGCTTCTTATATTACAAGACAGGTGATTCAGGTCAATGGAGGTATGTTCTAATGCGTCGTGTAGTCGTTACCGGGCGAGGGGTTGTCAGTTCTCTTGGGCACAGCGTCGACACTGCTTTTGAGCGGCTGAAGAGAACGGAAAACTGCGTTGCGGCGTCAGCTGATCTTGCAGGCTACAAGGGTTTGCAGACGTGTCTCTGGGCTCCGTCCAATTTTATCGCTCCGCCGGAGTACACCCGCAAAGTAATAAGAACGATGAGCCCAATGTCAGTGCTTGCGCTCAATGCCACGGAGCAGGCGCTCAAAGAATCAGGGCTTTACGGCACCGCGCTCGTGAAGAGCGGCAGGCTGGGTATTGCGTACGGTTCGTGTTCTGGCGGAGTCGATGCATTTGCCGATCTCATTACCGTAGTTCATCAGCGCGAAATAAAAAACGTGACAAGCTCGACATATATCAAATTGATGCCGCAAACCGCCGCAGTCAACCTGTCGGTTCATTTCGGGACGACAGGTCGCCTTATTCCCACATGCTCGGCTTGCGCTTCCGGTTCGCTCGCAATCGGTGAGGCTTACGAAGCGATAGCCTTCGGCAAGCAGGATATGATGATAGCCGGCGGCGCCGAGGAGTTTAGCGTGGCTCAGGTGGCCGTGTTCGACACGCTTTTTGCGACATCCCGGCGCAATGACGGGCCTTCGCTCACGCCGCGGGCGTTCGATCGCGACAGGGACGGGCTTGTCGTCGGCGATGGAGCGGCGACGCTGATTCTTGAGGAGCGTGAACATGCAATCGCGCGCGGAGCGCCTATTTTCGCCGAGGTTGTCGGCTTCGGCGCCAATACCGATGGCCGTCATGTTACGCAGCCCAATGCCGCAACGATGGCTGTTGCGTTGAAACTCGCTCTCGAAAACGCCTCGCTTTCACCCGAGGACATCGGCTATGTGAATGCGCACGGCACGGCCACGCAGCTTGGCGACGTGGCCGAGTCGACGGCAATGCGCGAGGTGTTCGGCAAACATAATGTTCCTGTCAGCACAATCAAGAATTACACGGGGCATACTCTCGGTGCCTGCGGTGCGCTTGAAGCAATAATGACAATATCGATGATGAATTCTGACTGGTACGCTCCGAACCTGAACCTTGAAAACCCCGATCCGGAGTGTTGCGGCCATGATTTTATCGTGGGCAGCGGCCGTTCGTTCTCCTCTAAATATGTCATGAGCAATAATTTCGCATTTGGAGGGGTCAATACTTCACTGGTGTTTGCACGCGTATGACAAAAAAGATTTCCATATCGGGTTGGTCGTGTCACATTCCCGGGCAGGAGGTTGATCTGTCCGCTGTGCCGCTTTCCTCGCGCAGACGTCTTTCGCCCATACAGAAGATTTATTTTGCTCTTGCCTCGCGCGCTTCGGCGGCCGAGTACGCCGCTGCCGTTTTTGCCACGAAAAACGGTGAAGATTCGGTGACGCGCAGGCTTGTCGACGATTTCAACTGCGACGGGTCGGTTTCGCCGCAGCGTTTCAGTTCTTCTGTTTACAATGCCGCTCCCGGGCTGTGGAGTATTTTTGCCGGCAACCATTCCACATATACGGCCGTTGCCGCTGGCGAGGAGTCTCTTGAAGCGGGCCTGATTGAGGCATTGACGGGCCCGATGCCGTCTTTGTGCGTTTATGCGGAGGAAACTGACGGCGGTTACGGGATTGGTGTGCAGTTCGATTCATGTGGCGATGGCGGGGTGGAAGTCGAATTTTCGTTCGATTCCTCCGCAAGCGCATTGTCGTTCGACGATTTTGTCGCGTTCCTCTCGTCCGACCGCGGCGAAGCGGCGGGGCGTTATATCAGGTTTAAAAGGATGCCGTGAGAATGAAATCTCTCCGTTCCGTTTACAGGGCTGCAGCGTCACTGCTGCTTTTCGCCCTGTTTGGAATTGGAGGTCTGCTGCTTGCGCCTCTCGCGCTTCTTTTAAGAGACATTCGCCTCTGCACCGCGCTGATAAGAATTTTCTGGATTCCTCTTGTGCGGCTTTTCGAACTTGCCGGGCTTATTAAAGTGGATGTTTCCGCCTTGTCCAAAATCCGCGGTTCGGTAATTGCCGCCAATCATCCGTCGCTGATAGATGTTGTTGTTCTGATTGCGGCCGTGCCGAAAACGCTGTTTGTGGCAAAACATGTCCTTAAAAAGAACCCGTTCGT
>JAZOTG010000035.1:0-15900 GCA_045657505.1 Kiritimatiellia bacterium
TAAGACCGCTTGGCCTCCGACTTCCAATTGTCTCCCACCATCCAGTCACACTGCGACAATTCCCTGCCTGCCCTTTGCGCGCAATGCCTAAGAGGGAGCGCACTCGGCTTCATCTCCTGGCAATCGCCTCCCGCTACAACAACCTTGCCGAAATAATGAGCTATGCCGAGATGCGCCAGCAAGGCGTGCGTTGCAAATGCGGGCTTGGCGGTATTAACGCCGAGCACCCAGCCGCGCGCGCGCAACTGCTCAAGGGTCTCTGCAACATGCGGGTAAAGCCGCGCCTTGTCAATTGCATGCTCGCCGTAATGCGACATGAAAATGCGCCACAGCTCATCGATATCGCCGGCATGCTCAGGGATTGTTTCTGCCAGCAGATGCCGTGCTCCAAGCCCGACGTGGCAGATGATCTCGCCGGCGGGACGCTCGTTGAGGCCGAGATCTCTGCGCGTATGGTTTACGGTAGCGCATAGATCGTCCCTTGTGTCAACGAGCGTTCCGTCAAGATCGAAATACACGGCACCTGGCATGGGGCACTTCGTCATCAACGGCCCACGGCCTTGCGGTAACGAGCAATGAGCTGATTGGTTGAAGCGTCATGCTTCATGGCCGGCTTATCGGCGGTAAGGTCTTCAAGCACGCCCTTTGCAAGAACTTTGCCGAGCTGGACGCCCCACTGGTCGTAGGAATACACATTCCAAATCACGCCCTGCACAAAAACCTTGTGCTCGTAGAGAGCGAGAAGAGCGCCGAGCGTCTCTGGCGTAAGTTTTTCGCACAGAAGAGTATTCGTAGGCTTGTTGCCCTCGAACGTCTTAAACGGAATAAGCTTTTCGTCAACGCCTTCCTTTGCGCACTCCTCTGCCGTTTTGCCGAACGCGAGCGCTTCGGTCTGCGCAAAGAAATTGGCCATAAGCTTATCGTGGAGATCGTCGATCGGATTGTATGTAATTGAGCAGCCGATAAAATCGCAGGGGATGAGATGCGTGCCCTGGTGAATGAGCTGATAGAACGAATGCTGGCCGTTCGTGCCGGGCTCGCCCCACACAATCGGGCCTGTGGTGTACGTAACATTCTCGCCGTTCTTGTCGGCGCACTTTCCGTTCGACTCCATGTCCATCTGCTGAAGATAGGCGGGAAGGCGCGCGAGATACTGATCGTACGGCAGCACGCAGTAGCTCTCGGCTCCGTATCCGTTATGATAAAGAATGCCGAGCAGAGCGAGAATTACGGGCATGTTGCGGTCGAACCGGGCCGTACGGAAATGGCGATCCATCTTGTTGTAGCCCTTGAGGAACTTCTTGTAGTTACTGCGACCGATGGCGAGCATAAGAGAAAGCCCGATTGCGGAAGGCAGAGAATAGCGGCCGCCGACCCAATCCCAGAAGCCAAACATATTCTTCACGTCGATTCCGAAAGCCGCGACTTCCTTCTCGGCCGTTGAAACGGCGACAAAGTGGCTTGCCACGGCCTTCTCGGAACCGAGCTGCGAAACGAGCCACTGCTTGGCGGCCTCGGCGTTAGACATCGTCTCCTGTGTGGTGAATGTCTTGGAAGCGACAACGAAAAGCGTCTGCTCCGCCTTTACCTCGCGGAGAGTCTCAGCCATATGAGTTGAATCGACATTCGAGACGAAAAAGAACTTCATGCTCCTTTTCGTGTACGGAGTGAGAGCAAGATTCGCCATTACAGGGCCGAGATCGCTGCCGCCGATGCCGATGTTGACCACGTACTTGATACGCTTGCCCGTAAAGCCCTTCCACTTTCCTGAACGGACTGAATCGGAGAAATCGCCCATGGCCTCAAGCACGCTCCTGATGCCGGGCATAACATCTTTGCCGTCAACTTCGATTTTAGCATCAGGTGCGATATTGCGAAGTGCAGTATGAAGCACGGCGCGGTTCTCCGTTACGTTGATCTTTTTGCCCGTAAACATGTTCTCAATCTCTTCCTTGAGATTGGACTTTTCGGCGAGATTGACAAGCGCCTTCATCATCGCGCCGTCGATTCTGTTCTTGGAATAATCAAGGAACCAGCCCGCCGCTTCAAGCGAGAACTTCTCGGCGCGTGCGGGATCCTCGGCAAAATATTCTTTTATGGTCTTCGACTGATTCTTGTCGATAAGCTCATCGACCTTCTCCCATGCCATTGCATCCATTGTATGACTCCTTTATTTGCTTTTTAAATTTCTCCCGTTGCCGTTTCCTTCGCCTGCTCCGGCGTTTCGGCCGCCGCGTCCTGAACGCCCTTGCCGCCCTCCTCGCCGCCGCACACGGAGACGGAAACAAGCCTTGCCCCTTCGGAAAGACGCACAAGCTTGACACCCTGCGCCATACGGCCCTGCACGCTAAAATCGGAAACGGCGCTACGCACCATCTGCTGGTCGCTTGTGATGGAGATTATATTTTCATCGTCGGAGACTGCGTGGGCGGCAACGACATCACCGTTGCGCCCGGCGCCCTTGATGCCTATCATTCCCTGACCGCCGCGCCCATGACGCGTAAAGTCCTTGAATTCGCAGCGCTTGCCGTAGCCGTTGGCCGTGGCGATGAAGAGCGTCTTTGAATCGTCGACAGCATCAAGTGAAACTACACGGTCGTCATCGAGCAGCCTGATGCCGCGCACACCCGTTGCCGTGCGTCCCATGCGGCGCACATCGCTCGCGGCAAAGCGCATCGCGCGGCCGTTCTTCGTTATCATGACAACGTCGTCGCCGGGATTCACGAGGCGCACATCGCACAGCTCATCCCCGTCCTCAATGTTGATTGCGCGGATGCCCGCCTTGTTTACATTCTTAAAGTCGCCGAGAAGAGTCTTCTTAACCGTACCTCTGACAGTGGCAAAGAACACGTCGACATCGCCCTCGAACGAACGGATCGGCAAAAGATTAAGAACTTGCTCGCCCTCCTGAAGATTGAGCAGATTGATAAGAGGCCTTCCGAAGCTCGTGCGCGGCGCCTCTGGAATCTGATAGGCGTCTTTAAGAAACAGCCTGCCTGTATTCGTAAAGAACATCAGCGAGTCGTGCGTCTGTGCTACAAAAACGAGACGGATGAAATCTTCTTCCTTGACCTGCGCCCCCTTTACCCCGTGACCGCCGCGGCGCTGCTCGCGATACTCCGTAAGCGGCACCCTTTTGATATAGCCTCTGTTTGAGAGCGTAATAACGCAGGGCGCATCCGGAATAAGATCCTTCATCGACACTTCGTTTTCGTCGGCGACAAGTTTTGTCCTGCGGGCGGCCTCCTCCTTGATGCAGTAGCGGCTCTTTATGTCGGCAATGTCCTCGCGGATGATCGCATACACCCTCTCCGGGTCGGCCAGGATAGCCTGATACTCGGCAATTGCGGCAAGCACCTTGTCGAGCTCGGCTGCGAGTTTATCGCGTTCAAGGCCGACAAGCTGGTAGAGGCGCATTTCAAGAATCGCGTTAACCTGCAGGTCGCTGAACGAAAAGCGCTGCTGCAAGCGCTCCTTCGCATCGGCGCGGGTGGAAGACGAACGGATGATTGAAACGACCTCATCAAGATTGTCGATTGCCAGAAGAAGACCGTCAAGAATATGCTTGCGTGCTTCAGCCTTCTTAAGTTCAAAACGCGTCCTCCTCGTAATCACCTCGAAGCGGTGATCCACGTAGCAGCGGAAGAAATCTTTGAGATTGAGAATCTTGGGACGGCCGCCGTCGATGGCAAGCATAATTGCGCCAAAAGTCGTCTGAAGCTGCGTGTGCTTGTAGAGGTGATTCAGAACAACCTCGCCCATGGCATCGCGCTTGATGTCGATGACGATTCTGACGTCCGCCTTGGACTCGTCATGAATGTCGCTTATGCCTGTTATGACCTTCTCTTTTACAAGCTCGGCCATATGCTTGATCATCTCTGCCTTGTTGACGCCATAGGGTATCTCTGTGACGATAATGCGCTCGCGGCCGTTCTTCTGCGTTTCAACCTCGGCCGTGCCGCGGACGGTGAGCTGCCCGCGCCCCATCTTGTACATGGCGTTGATGCCGTTGACGCCGCATATCTGCGCACCCGTCGGGAAATCGGGGCCCTTTACAAACTGCATAAGATCGTCTACCGTGCACTCGTCGCGGTGCTGCACGTAGTAATCGATTCCATCGCACAGCTCGCCAAGATTGTGAGGGGGTATGTTTGTCGCCATACCTACGGCAATGCCCGAAGAGCCGTTCAAAAGGAGGTTGGGCAGTTTGGCGGGAAGCACAGTGGGCTCTTCACGCGTTTCGTCGAAATTGGGAACCATGTCGACGGTATCTTTTTCAAGATCGACCAGGAGCTCCTCTGTGACCTTCTGCATCCTCACTTCGGTATAACGCATGGCGGCGGCGCCGTCGCCGTCGATCGAGCCGAAGTTGCCGTGACCGTGAACCAGCGGGACTCTGAGCGAAAACGGTTGCGCCATGCGGACAATTGTCTCGTATACCGCGCTGTCGCCGTGAGGATGGTACTGACCGATTACATCGCCTACGATACGCGCCGACTTCAAGTGCTTCGTATTCCATGTGTTGCCAAGCTTATGCATCGCATAAAGGCACCTGCGGTGCACTGGCTTAAGGCCGTCTCTCACATCGGGAAGAGCACGCCCGACAATGACACTCATTGAATAATCAATGTAGTCGCGCGACATCGATTCTTCAATGTTAATCTCTTCCTCTGCCACGGTCAAAGGCGCCTCGTTTTTCTCAATTACGCTATCGTTTATTTCCTCACTCATAATAGATATATTATACCATAATCAGGCAATAACAAAAAGCCTCCGCGCATTTTGCGCAGAGGCTTTTGCTTAATTGAAGGCCTGCTGTCAAGCCCCCGTGCGGCCACGAAGACGGCCGTGGTTGAGGAAGCCCTCGTACTTGCGCACGAGCAGGTGGCTCTCAAGGATGCGGAGCGTATCCAAAGCCACGCCTACAATAATAAGGAGCGAGGTGCCGCCGAAGAATGACGCGAGCGCATTGGGAATACGCAGCCAACCCATAAGAACCATCGGGATAAGAGCGACTGCCAAAAGACCGCATGCGCCAATTATCGTAATCTTCGTCATCATGTCATCAAGATACTCGGCGGTAGCGCGGCCCGGGCGAACGCCGGGAATATAGCTGCCATCCTTCTTGAGGTTCTCGGAGATGTCGATTGCATTAAACTGAGTTGCAACCCAGAAGAATGTGAAGAACACAATAAGCACTGAATATACGCAGAGGTGAAGCGTGCTTTCGCCGTTTCCGAGCTTAAGCGCGAAATCGTGGAACGCGCCCTGACTCGGGGCGACATAACGCAGACCGGCCGCCGCGATTTGAATGAGAGGCTGGGCGAAGATGATGGGCATAACACCCGTGTAGTTGACCTTGAGAGGCATATACGTCTGCTTCATGCCGTATGTATTGCCGCCGCCCACCGAACGGCGCGTGGAGTGGATGGCGACCTTCCTGACGCCCTGGACAAGCATAACGGTGCCCATGACAACGGCAAGGAAAAAGCACACAAGAAGAACAAGCTCGCTCATTGACGACTGCTTGGCGACAAAATAACGATTGTATGCGCTGCCAAGCGCTTCGGGAAGACGCGACGTGATATTAATCATAATGATCAACGAAGCGCCATTGCCGACGCCGAAAGCCGTGATCTGATCGGCAAGCCACATCACAAAGAGCGAGGCGGCCGTCATGCCGATAACCGTCATAAGGTGGAAGCCGAGACCGGGATTGACAACAAGGCGCACCGACGGGTCAAGACCAAGCATTGCGGGATTGGAAAGCACAGTAGCGATGCCCCATGCCTGAACAACGCAGAGCACGATCGTGAGGTAACGCGTAATCTGAGCAAGCTGCTGACGCCCATTCTCACCTTCCTTCTTCATCTTCTGAAGCGAAGGGATGATTGCGGAGAGAAGCTGAATCACGATTGATGCGGAAATGTACGGCCAAATGGAAAGGAAGCCGATGGAGCATTGCCCAAGCGCACCGCCGGTAAAAGTGTCAAACCATGAAAAAAGCGAGTTGCCCTCGAACGACTTCATCAGGTTGCTGAGAGCAGCCCAGTCGACACCTGGAGTGGGAATGAGCGAAACAAGACGGCAAACGGCAACGAGACCGAGCGTTATGAAAATTTTCCTACGGAGCTCCGGAATACGGAACGCGTTTGAAAAGCCCTTCATCATAGACATAATGTTATCATCTCCTTAAATTTTGCAAGATTTACTAATTATATCAAAAATCATACTTCCCTTTCAAGGTCGCGTCGCAAGGCCTTTTTCTTCAGAGTGTCACGTTTGTCATGAAGCGCCTTGCCGCGGCAAATCCCAAGCGCAACTTTTATGCGCCCGTGCTTGAGGTATACCTTTAAAGGAATAAGCGTGAGCCCCTTTGCCTCGGTTGACATGCGCAGTTCGTGCACTTCCTTTGCATGAACGAGAAGTTTACGCATGCTTTTCGGCTCATGATTGAAACGATTGCCGAAGCGATACGCCGCAATATCGGCGCCGACAAGCCACAACTCGCCTTTCAAAACCGCCCCGTACGAACCTGAGAGGGAAATCTCGCCATGACGAACCGATTTTACCTCGGTGCCGGTCAAGACAATACCGCACTCGACTGTGTCAAGTACGGTATAATCGTGCCGAGCTTTTCGATTCTCAGCAAAAACGGGATTGAATTTGGGTGCAGCCACCTTAAATTAATCAGCAATAAGCGAATTTACGTTGACCCGCTTCTGATTCCACTTGGCTTTGGCTTCTTCGGCCTTTGCGTAGGCGTCAAAGTCGATTTCGGCAATAAGACGGCCCTCCGCCACTTCCCTCAATGCGATATCGCATTTGTCCTCATCGAGCGACGCAGGCTTGACGAGCGGTTTGGCTCCGTTAATAAGCTCACGCTCACGCTTGGAAATAAGATTTACCAATACGGGCGTGGAAGGGATTTTTTCGTGGGCTCTTTTCAAAAGTTCGCTATTCATTAGCTTTTCTCCATGCAATGAAAGATATAGTATACAATTTTGCCGCAAAAAGCGCAACTACTTGACTTCCCGGTACTTTTCCACCGCTTTTTTGTAAGCCTCGGAATCAACATACCCGCAGCATTTGAACTCGGGACAGAAGCCGCGGTAGACACATTCCGGCACACAACACGAAGCCACCTCAGGCTCCTTCTCCGCTATGGCATCGACTACCGCCTTCCATGCGGCCCGCGTCTCTGCGCTTGCCTGAGTGCACAGCCTGCGGCGGGAAATGAACATAACCGCCTGCGCATTGGCAAAACACTCGTGCATGACGGGAGCATCCTGCCGGTTAGCCTCGCGCTCTACGCCCGTTCTGTCGGTACGCTGCGTCGAAACGAAATGCTCTATACCGAATTTATGGCGGACGAAATGAACCGAAACCCAATACGGCAGATCCTCCCACTTCCAGTTGAAGTTGAGTTTGCGGACCGGTGAATGCTCGGCAAGAAGAATACGCTTTTTCCATTTTGACGAGGGCTCCTTTGTGCCCTCGTCCTGACGGATTGTGGTACGGGCCGCATCGGCGACCTCGCGCCACGTCCCCTTTACCCGCATAAACTTGATTTTCATCTGCTTTTTCGAGTATTTAACGGACCACGAAATTGACCATTCGCTTGGGAACGGCAACAACCTTGACGATTGTCTTGCCCTCAAGGAACTTGGCTACCTCGGCATCGGCCTTTGCAATGCGCTCCATATCTTCTACGCTTGAGCCGGCGGCAATGCGCACACGGCCGCGCAATTTGCCCATAACCTGAACGGGAATCTCTATTTCGTCCTCGACAAGCGCCGCCGCATCGTATACCGGCCACGGCTCGTAGGCAAGAGTCGTCTCACCGCCGAGGAACTGCCAAAGCTCCTCTCCAAGGTGCGGGGCAAACGGTGCAAGCGCAAGCACAAACCTGGACAGATATTCCTTTGGAAGCGAACCGGCCTTGGCAAAGGCTTCGGCCTCATTTATAAATACCATCATTGCCGAAATCGCCGTGTTAAACGCCATTGCCTCAAGATCGTCGCCGACCTTCTTAATCATGGCATTGAGCGACTTTGCCTCGGCCTTCGTCATGTCTCGCTCGGCAACCGCCGTCTCGGTCACGAGCCTATTGGCACGTTTGAGGAAGCGGTGCACGCCCTCGACACCCTTTGTCGACCACGGTTTCACAGCCTGGAGCGGGCCCATGAACATTTCGTAAAGCCTCAGCGAATCGGCGCCGTAATCGCGAATAATGTCGTCGGGATTGACAACATTGCGAAGCGACTTCGACATCTTGGCGGGGAACTCGGTAAGCTCCTCCATCTCGCAGCCTTCTTCCGCACCCCACGGACGGCCTTCGCGCCATTCGATCTGATCCATCGGGATTAATACACCGCGCCTGGTCTTGTATGCCATGCCGAGAATCATGCCCTGGTTGACGAGCTTCTGGAACGGCTCCTTAGTGGGAACAAGACCGAGATCGAACAGCACTTTATGCCAGAAGCGCGCATAGAGAAGATGCAGAACCGCATGCTCGGCGCCGCCGACATAAAGATCGACGGGAAGCCACTTTTTGAGAAGCTCGGAGTCGGCAAACGCATTATCGTTGGTTGGGTCGATATAGCGGAGGTAGTACCAACAGCTTCCCGCCCATTGCGGCATTGTGTTTGTCTCGCGCACACCCTTCTTGCCGGTAACAGGGTCGACAACATTAAGCCACTCTGACGCCTTTGCCAACGGCGGCTCGCCCGTGCCGGTTGGCTTGTAATCGGCAAGCTCCGGCAGGCTCAAAGGCAAATCCGCTTCGGAAACGAGCGACTGCGTACCGTCCTCCCAGTGAATGACGGGGAACGGCTCGCCCCAATAACGCTGACGCGAGAAAAGCCAATCGCGAAGTTTGTACTGGACCTTGGCCTTGCCGAGAGAATTCTCCTCAAGCCAGGAAATCATCTTCTTCCTTGCGTCATCGACCGAAAGCCCGGTTATGAAGCCGGACGAAACCATAACGCCTGTGGCGATGTCGGTGAACGCCTCGCTGCCGGTATACGGAACCGGTTCGGCCTGAGCCATCCTGGCGGCCTCGCTGCCCTCGGGAGCAACGACCTGTACAATTGGAAGCCCGAACACTTTTGCAAATTCAAAGTCACGCTCATCGTGAGCAGGAACGGCCATAATGGCGCCAGTTCCATAACTTGAAAGGACGTAGTCGGAAATGAAGATGGGAAGCTCCGCTCCGTTTACGGGATTAATTCCCGTAACGCCGTCAAGCCTGACGCCTGTCTTTTCCTTGTTGAGCTCGGTGCGCTCAAGATCGCTCTTTGACGCAGCCTTGCGCTGATACTCGCGAACGGCATCGGCGTTTTTAAGCATACCGGCATCAAGCCATTTGGACACGAGCGAATGCTCAGGCGAAAGCACCATATATGTAGCGCCAAAGAGAGTGTCGCAGCGTGTCGTGTAAACCGTTATAACATCTTCACCCGCTTTAAAATCAACAAGTGCGCCAGTGGACTTGCCTATCCAGTTGCGCTGCATTTCTTTAATGCCTTCAGACCAATCAAGCTCGTCAAGATCGCTCAAAAGCCTCTCGGCGTACTCGGTAATCTTCAACATCCACTGGCGCATAGGCTTGCGGATGACGGGATGATTGCCGCGTTCGGAACGACCGTCTATAACTTCCTCGTTGGCAAGCACGGTTCCAAGAGCGGGGCACCAGTTAACCGGCACTTCGGCGACATATGCCAGCCCCTTCTCGTAAAGCTTCTCAAAAATCCACTGCGTCCACTTGTAATATTTCGGATCGGTCGTATTGATCTCGCGATCCCAATCGTAGCTGAAACCAAGCGCACGGATCTGCTCGCGGAAGCGGTCGACATTCTTTTTTGTGGTAACCGCGGGGTGTGTACCCGTTTCGACGGCATACTGCTCGGCAGGCAAACCAAACGCGTCCCACCCCATCGGATGAAGGACATTGAACCCCTTCATTCTCTTGTAGCGGCAAAGAATATCGGTTGCCGTATAACCCTCGGGGTGACCTACATGCAGCCCCGCACCCGAAGGATAGGGGAACATATCAAGGCAGTAGAACTTTTCCCCTTCAGCATTATCGTCTGTTTTAAAGGTTTTGTTCTCAAGCCAATAACGCTGCCATTTTTTTTCTATAAGGGAAAAATTATATTCGCTCATTGCTGATTACGCTCTCCGGCCTCATCGGCGACGGCTTTTTGGATCAAGCCGGTAACGTCGTTCGTCGCCGCAGCAACGCCAGCTTTTATTGCGTAGTAAATTCCCTTGTGCGTAGAATTTCCATGAGTGATTATAACCGCTCCCGGAACGCCCAAAAGAGGGGCTCCGCCGTAAACCTCGGGGTCCATCTGCCTTTTGAGAGCATTGAACGCCGGTTTAAGCATAAGAGCGCAAATCTTGCGGAAAAGGCTTTTCTTAAGTTCCGCTTTAAGCCAGCCGCCAATGGCCTTCGCAACCGACTCAACGGTCTTGAGAACGACATTGCCCACAAAACCATCCGCCACGGCAACATCTATCTGGCCTCCGCAAATGTCGTGACCCTCAATGTTGCCGACAAAATTAATGCCCCTGAGTTTTTGAAGCAGGGGGTTTGTCTCGTGAATAAGTTCGTTGCCCTTGCACTCCTCTGTCCCGATGGAGAGCAGACCCACGGCAGGATTTTCACGCCTGAGCACGGCCTTGGAATAGGCGCTGCCCATAATCGCAAACTGCGCCAGCCACTCGGGATGACAGTCCATATTTGCGCCGGCGTCGAGCAATAAAAGCGGACGGCTCGGTGAATTCGTCGGCAGCACCATTGCAATCGCTGGGCGTTTGACGCCTGGGATTCGCCCTAAATTGAGAATTGCACTTGTGGCAACCGCGCCGGAATTGCCTGCCGAAATAAAAACATCGGCACGGCCATCCTTCACAAGGCGCATGGCTACATTTATTGAGCAATCCTTCTTTTTGCGTACGGCCTCAACAGGTACATCGTCCATCTCAACCTGGTCAGGAGCATGGATAATCTCAATCGTCCCACGCTCAAGCGCCTGCTGAAACATAGCCTTGCGGTCTTTAGAAAACCTATCAATCTCCTTCTGTATAGCGGACATCTGCCCGACAAGAAGAATCTTGACGTCATCAAGACGGCAAGCCGCCTCAACCGCGCCAACAACCACCTGCTTGGGGGCGTAATCGCCCCCCATCGCATCAAGAGCTACCCGCGTCATAGGAAAACCCTACTACGGAGAATCGCCGATTATTCGGCGGCAGCAACTACTTTGCGGCCTTTATACGTGCCGCACTTCGGGCATGCGCGGTGTGAACGCTTAGCAGCGCCGCACTCGGGGCACGTCGAGACGGAAGCGAGGATCGGCTTCTCGAGGGAAGCGACGCGCTGACGCTTGCGCATTTTCGAAACACGGTTTTTGGGGCTAGCCATTTCTTTTCTCCTTTTTCTCTGCTTAATCTCTCAATCTACCTTCAATCCGTCAAGCGCATTCCATCGATCATCAGCCAGACTCGTGGCTTTTTTGACAATTCCTGGACACGATTCATCACATATCGGATATGTCGGTAAGGCGAGTATTATACACTCTCTTGCTTCATCGGTCAAATCGGCAAATTGTTCATTTGCCGAAATTTCAACCGAAGCCGTAAAATCATCGACCTTTACAGTCGTATCAAAATCCTTTCCGCAACGGGAACAGACAAGATCGAAGTCCTGCTCAAGACGCCCCCTTACAAGCAATTCCGTGCCGAACAATTGGGCGAAAATCGAGTACCTCATGGGTGCAAAGGATTTGACAAATTCTTCGTCAAGGTCGACGATATCAACCTCTCCTTCAAATCGCTCACCACCCTCATCAAGGCGTGCAACATCTATGAGCAACCTGTTTTCTTCGTTGAATTTCATTTTGTGCGGCATATTACGCCAAGGCAATGCATTCAATCTCGACTTTGACATCCTTGGGCAGACGCGCCACCTCAACACAACTGCGAGTCGGCTTTGTTTGACCAAACATCTCCGCGTAGACACCGTTAAGCGCGGAAAAATCGTTCATGTCTTTTATAAACACGGTCGTCTTTACCACTTTGGAAAGCGACGAGCCCGCCGCGGAGAGAACATTCTGCAAATTCGCAATAACTTGGCGCGTTTGATCCTCAATGGATTCGGCCTCGATTGCATTAGTAGCCGGGTTGATGGGAATCTGACCTGAGCAGTAAACGAAACCGCCTGCCTTGATTGCTTGACTATACGGACCGAGCGCCTTGGGCGCCATTTCGCTGAAAACTACCTCAACCATATGAGTCCTTCAAAAAATTGGAGCCAGGAACAGGAGTCGAACCCGCAACCCTCTCATTACAAATGAGATGCACTGCCATTGTGCTACCCTGGCAATCAAACTTTGAGCATTATATCAAATTACCCGCACACTATTCAAGTGGCTAAATAACATTGCTGCGAACCTGCGGCAGGAATGTTAAATTTTCGCAGAACGTGACGGCGTTATCTTGGCGCTCAAAGATTTGCCCCTCGCGCCAAAGCAATTCAGAGGCGTAGCCGTGAACGTAATATCGCCTTCGCCCAACTCCTCTTTCAAAAAGTAACAGCATTGCTGCGAGTTGGCCTTCTTGTGCCGTACGGAATGATTATACCCTTCGGCAAGGATAAGCTTCGAGCGCTTCTTCCCTTTACTCGTTACGGCAACAAATTCAAGCGTAAATGCTCTTGCCGATTTGTCGGCGACAATGGCCGGCGTCAAAACTTTATATGCATCGCGGGGCGCGGAAGAAATTGGATTTTTAGCTCTGTTAAGCCCTCTAACCCTGCACTTCTCTTCCTTTACCTCAAGCACATCGCCGGCAAACTCCGGCGCACGTAGTTTCTTGGCGCGCTCTGCAAACGCAAACGGTTTTGACTCAGCCGTAGTAAGCGGAAGCACCCAATCGTCGCCGAGATCGACATCGTTGAGGAACTCGCGTTTTTTAACGACAATGCAATCGTCATATACAGACCAGAGCATTCCCTGCCTGCAGTCAGACGTGTTGATATGCTTTAGAGTTTTCATTGCGTTTATCTCGGAGGCGTGCAAACCGTCTGCGACCGAATTCTCAAGCCTCATATCGGCGCGCCAATCACTCGGACGTCCGGTATAGCGCAACGAACCCGCGCCCACCGATGTAAAACCGCCCTGCCAGACGGAGCGCTCGTCGGTAAGCGAAAAATGGGAATGCCCCGAAAACGCAATTGCATTTGAATAGGCGCTTAAAGCCTTCGTTGCATTTCCGCGGTCGCGCCCCCATGCAATCGAACCGTAGCAGGTATCTTTTAAGTGCGGATGCTGCACATAGAAAAACGGCTGTTTAGGATCTAAGCCATTGCCTCTCTTGTCAAGAAACTCCTGTATCCTCGCAAAAGCATACACCTTCTTGCCCACTTCCACGCCATAGCCGCCCATATCCCAATGCGCGCCTATGAAAGTATACCCGTTGATGTTCTTTGAATAAATCGGCTCATAAGGCTCGTTGAAGATCTTTGGCCACCACGCAGCCATATCGTTTTGAAGTATGTGCTTCGCACGTTCATTGGCATCGGGGAAAAACTTGACCCCCGCATTGCCGTAAGTGTGCCCGACCCAGTCGTGATTGCCTGTAACAAAAATCTTTTCGATTTTTCGACCGTCGGGATATTTGTCATCAGGAAACACCGCATACCACGCCTGGGCAACGGCAAGCATCTGAGAGTCTATGCCGTGTTCAGTCAAATCGCCCGAAATAACAACGGCATCGACATTCTGTGAACGGAACCACTCAAGAGTGTGCTTGAAAGTAAGGTTGTTGTGCATAGCCTCCATCTTTTCATCTGCGCCGACTCTTGTAATATGCGTGTCAGAAACCACGCCGAATCTGAGACGCGCCTTTGCGCCGGCCTTGAACCCCGCCGGCATTGCGATAAACCGACTGCCGCCGAATGCGCCCAACGCTCCGAATGCCGCAGCTCCACCGATCAGAAACTCTCTTCTTGATGACTTCATTGGACACCTTCCTTTTACTTGCGCTTCACCCTGCCTGGGTAAAGAATAATATTACCGTTGACCTCTGAAACGAGCAGAAACGAATCTGCCACCCTATGACATAAAGAATTCCAAAGCATTTTTCCGTTTTTCCTGCCGGCCGTCGGCGGAGTAGACTCGCCGCGCATTGTGGTAAACCTGCCGTCCGGCAAAATCTCTTTTTTAGGCACAAGAGCAACACGGGCCTGCGAAGCGGCCAATGGATCGCCGCGGTCTTCACTCTCCTGCCAGGTCAGCAACACGAAGTTCCGGGTTTGTGCAAGATACGGCGCGCCACCATATACTTTATGCCAATCGGGTGGCGACGCCAACGGATCAAAACGCTCGGCAGTTTCCCACGAACTGCCGATCTGGCATTTAAGGATTTGCGGGTGGAGCCGCGTTTTGCCGGGATTGGCCTCTATGGCAAGGTAGCGCCAGCGGTCTATGTCCAAAAGAGCCGGCATGCCGTCGCGGCGCTTCGGCGTATATGCGGCTATTTCAGGAGCGCCCCATGATTTGCCGCCGTCGCCAGACTCAACATACGAGATATTCTGCCACTTGCATCCTGCATCTGCATATGGAGTTTCGTCGGCGAAATATATCTGCACCCTTGCGCCTTCAAGAGGCAGAACAAACGGCTCATAGCAACCGTGCGGCTTGCCGCTGGCAGGCAATTCAACACGCGGACTGTAAATTACATTCAGCGCTGACCATGTGGCCCCTCCGTCATCGCTCGTAACAATGCCTATCGAGCACGGAAATATGTCGTGCCGCCAATTTTGCGGCCTTAAATTAGCCGCGAGCACAATTCGTCCGGTTCGCAACTGAGCAAACTCCGCATTGGCGAGCGCTACTTTTATTTTATTGTCCCCTTCGCCAGCAAAAAAATGTTGAGCAGCCTTTTTAGGTTCTGTCCACCTCTTAACATTATAGCGTTCAGAAAAACGGACGATCAGATTTCCGGCTCGAGAGTATGCAGCCATATACCGCCCGTCATTTAGACGATGAACGCGCGCATAACCGCCGCGCCCAAGGCTGATTGGTTCATCCCACTCAATTGAAAATCCGGCGGCGGTTGACACGGCACTTGCAACAATTGCCGCTGCAGAAATCAGGCACATGAACTTTTTTAATTGCTTATGCCTCATAATCATATAAACCGCCTAATGCTCTTTATTTAGGCGGTTTACATAGTCTTTATCGTTTTTACAACAGGTAAGCGCCTATCAGTCGCGCTCTTTCCACGAGCTTAACACGGCACCGGTCTTCGCATCAATATCGTAGTCGTATTCCATATCGCCGACCTCGAAGTCAATGTCATAAACCAGCACACCATTCTCGCGGTCAAGTTCGCAATCGAGATCGCGCACATCGCTTCTCTTAACTCCGGCATGAGTAAGGGCGATTTCTATTGCCTTTGCTTTGCCGATTAGCTGCTGCGCCTTTGCCGCACCACCCTTGCTCTCCGATGAGGAATATCCTATCGAATGCGCATGGACGAAACATACAAATGCAACCGCCACAATTGAGCATATTACAATAATTTTATTAATCATTCGTCACCTCCATTTCTCTTATTGTTATTGTAATTATATCAGACTTCCATACGATAGTAAAGCGATGCGCAAGCCGAAACGGAAATTGTACAATTAAATGAGTCAAATCGGAAAGGCAAGTTGTCGAGGTGGCGAAAGGATGTTCTGAAGAAAAAAGATTAGAGAACGAAAAAAGAAGGAAAAACGCAGGAAGCACTGTCCAGGGACACTCCCCAATCTCCATTGGGGACACTCTCCATACATTTCACCCATCCGCACTGCCATCATTGCCGTTGGGGACACTCCCCATACGCTTC
>JAZOTG010000036.1:0-10808 GCA_045657505.1 Kiritimatiellia bacterium
GCGCGCGCAGTAAGGCGCGACTTCGACTGCGGTATCAACTCAAGAACCTTAGCCGCCAGATCGCGAATCGTATATTCGCACGGATTGCCCGTATTGATGACAGGCGCGCCGAGCGAGTGTCTGCGGAAAAAAGACTCAACAGCACTCTTTTCGAGCGACATAAAACGCCTGAACGCCTCTATCAAATCGTCGCAGTATTGAAAAGAGCGTGTCTGCGAACCGTCGCCGTAGAGCGTAATATCCTCGTTACGCAGCGCCTGCATAATGAAATTAGAGATGACGCGCCCGTCCTCAGGATGCATTCGAGGACCGTAGGTATTGAAAATGCGCACCATACGCGCATCAACACCGAACTGGCGAACATAATCCGAAAGAAGCGTTTCGGCAACGCGCTTGCCCTCGTCGTAGCAGCTTCTCACGCCAAGCGTATTGACATTGCCCCAATACTTCTCGCCTTGCGGATGCTCCAGCGGATCGCCGTAAATCTCGCTCGTTGAGCAATGCAGAAGCTTTGCCCCGTCGCGCAATGCGAGATCAAGACAGAAAATGACGCCGAATACAGATGTTCTGACAGTAGCTGTCGGATTGCTTTGGTAGTGAACCGGCGAAGCCGGACAGGCAAGATTGTAAATCTCGCAGAAGGGACCGGAGGGGAAATCTGATGCTTTCAGATCGCATACATCGGCTTTTCTGAACGAAAAGCGAGGATTGCCTTTGAACTCCGCGAGATTCTCTTCGCTGCCGGTATAAAGATTGTCGAGAGCCAAAACCTCATAGCCCTCGTCAAGAAGGCGCTTGACAAGGTGGCTGCCGAGAAACCCGGCGCCGCCGGTTACCAACGCACTTTTCACGCGTGAATCCGATCGTTGGCCTCTGCCACTTTACGACGAAGTTCAGCCTTGTGCTCAGCGAATTTTGCGCGAAGAGCCTCATCGGCAGTACCGAGAATCTGAACAGCCAAAAGCGCCGCGTTTACCGGGCCTGCGCTTCCAACGGCAACCGTCGCCACGGGGACGCCGGAGGGCATCTGCACGGTTGCGTAAAGCGCGTCGAGACCGTTAAGCGCGCCTCCCTGAACAGGAATGCCGATTACGGGGAGCACAGTTGCGGCGGCAAGCACTCCGCCGAGATGCGCCGCACCGCCGGCGGCAGCTATGATAACCTTCAATCCGCGCTCTTGAGCCGTTTTTGAATATTCAATCGCGACATCTGGAGTGCGATGGGCCGAAATTACCCGCGTCTCGTAGGGAACCGCAAATTTATCAAGAGTTTCGCACGCCTTTTTTACAAGCGGCCAATCAGAATCGCTGCCCATTACAATACCTACAACCGGATTAGACATTGCCGTAAACCTTTCTTTGAATATTATACGAATTATACCAAAATATCAATGAAGCGGCACCGCGGGATTGCCAAGCACTCGCATATCGGGGGGCACATCGGCAAACACCGCCGAAAGCGCACCGATCACGGCGCCGTCTCCGACTTTACGGCGCGGAGTGACAACAGCACCCGGGTAGATACTCACGCCGGTGCCTATTTTAACGGCGCCGCCTATTGCACACTGCGCATATACATGAGAATAATCGCCGATAACAGTATCGTGCCCTACAGAAGCGTTATGAAAAACGCACACATGACTTCCAATGCTGATGTCGGAAGTCAACGAAACACCGGGAGCGATAAACGAGCCGGATGATATTTTCACGTTAACACCGATAAACGCCGTCTTGTGTATTACAGAAACAAAAACGCCTCCGCGGCTTTCAATGGCGGCGACAAGATCGCGCCGCGACTGAATCGAGCCGACAGCCGTTATAAAAACATCATTGCAGGAAGGCTCGTATTCGCGCGGCGAAGAGATGACCTTCGGATAACCGCCAAACGAATCGAGAGCGCGCGGATTATCATCGAGAAAACCGCCTACGGCAAACTCTGTGCCGTACCCGACGGCACCGAGTGCGGCGGCGTACATTTCACGGCCGAAACCGCCCGCCCCGACGATAATCAGATTTTTCATGCGAGCACCCTGGACATAAGAGACTGCACATCTGTAAACGAGTCAAGTTCCTTCAACGAAAGATCCACCCCGTAACGCTGCGACAAAGTGACCTTGAGGGAAAAGCAGGTGAGCGACCCCCAAAGGAAGGTTGAACGATAATCATCCTGCGGTGAAATACCGGGAACCTCGAGCACATCCGCGAGAACAGATAAAAAATCCTTTTCTTTTTGTTCCATGCTACCGCTCCTTGTTGAAAGAATGTCTTAAACGTGAACAGGCGACGATTCCTGTGTGTGCACCTGACTGCGATAAAGAGCCCAACCGCTGTTAAGCCAAAAGCTTATACCGCAAACCCACATGGCGGGAAGCAAAAGCTGATGGTTGCCCGACATCTCGGCCACCATCACAATGGCGGTAAGCGGAATGCGCAGCGCACTTGCCATGAAACCGGCCATGCCTACGAGCGCGAAGGCCTGGGTATTTATGCCTATCGCATCAGGCAAAAGCGCTTTGAAAACCATCCCTACCGCGGCACCTACGGCCGCACCGCAAACGATTGCAGGGGCAAAAAGCCCGCCGCTGCCACCCGAACCAACCGTAAAGGACGTGGCGACAACCTTAAGAATAAACAATATCATAAGGCCGTATGCCGTAAACGACCCTAAACCGCTCAAGGTCACCGACGAATCCATTGAAAACGTGGCTCTGATAACCGAATAACTTGTCGAAAGAATATCTGGATAGAAAAAGCCGATTGCACCGGTAACAAGCCCGCCAGCAAAAACCTTTGCCCACATCGGCGCGCGAATATGCGAAAAGACTTTTTCTGTAGAACGGAAAAAACTAATATAAAAACGCACTGCAAATGTTATCACAACGGCGAGAGCCGAATACGGCAGCAGTCTAAGGCCGTTTGAAAACGCGTATTGACTGTCGAGGAAGAACAGCGGCTCCCACGCCGACTGCCCGACGAAACAGGCGTATATCGCGTAACTTACTGCGGCGGCGATAAAACAGGGAAGCACCGTTTCGTCTTCGATATCGCTTGACGAATAAAAAATTTCAAACCCGAATATCGCCCCGGCAAGCGGCGCCTGAAAGAGTGCAGCGATACCGGCGGCAAGACCTGCGGCCATAAGAATGCGGCGGCCGCGCAGCTGTATCTTAAGAACACGGGCCACGGCACTGCCGCAAGCTGCGCCAAGCAAGGTGACCGGCCCCTCGTAACCGGCACTTCCGCCCGTGCCTACAGTTAAAACCGATGCTACCGGCTTGACGGGGATGACGTTGCTCGTTATATACCCGTCGCGTTGATGAAATGCCATAATGGCGCTATCGGTGCCGCGGGCGTGCTCTAATTTCGAAAAGCGTTTTATAAGCAAATAACCGAGCAACGCGCCAACTGCCGGCAGAACGAGCAGCAACCAGCGAGCCGGATCATCCCATGTCATGACACGTTTAGCCTCGAGCTTCCCGTACCAGTGATGGGCAAAATCAATAAGATACTTGAAAAAAACGACGACAAGGCCGGTAAAGGCCCCAACAAGCATAGATTCGCCGAGAAAGCGGCCTGTCCTCACAGACATACCCTTCCCGGCGAAAAGAAATTTCTGACTTACTCTGGTTACTTTAATAAATTTAAGCACGGAGAAATTATATCAAATAGCACTTGCGTGCAACAATGGTTCGCTGAAAAAAATCACTGTGACCCGCATCAGAAACAAGGGGTTGCAGATGAAAACATGCAGATATCGAGTAATAATCAAGAACTTGTAATCATTTGCAATTTGGGGAGTGTCCCCAAAAAAATCGGGGAGTGTCCCCAGGAAAATTGATATAATTCAACTATGAAAACTTATATTTTATCGATAATTCTTGCGGCGGCCTTCATATCACAAGGAGAGAGCCTGCGAAACTCCCGCATCTACACGCAGTCAACACTGCCACCGCTTCTAAGCGCAATTTCAAAATCCGGGTCTCCCGTTAAATTCTCGCTCGAAACACCTTCAAATCCACAAAACAGATGGGAATTTAAATACAGCGAGCGCGAATGCATTGTTAAAATCTGTAAAATGCCATTCGATGCTAAAGCATCCACTCAAAAAGACACGCGCAACTTAAATATCGAAATTACGAGCCTTGTCCAAACTCCTGTGCTAATTGAAATAATTCTACACGGCCCAGAAGCGTCTATCATTAAACAGTCAAGACTTATGCTTTATACGGCTGAATGTAAAAAAACAAATCCGATATATCCTAAAAACGAAACTTTTAAGCAATTAAAAGCCGAAATAAAAAAACGCGGAATCGAAATCACCGACTGGCACATCCACATTCGCGGCGGAATGACCCCCGAGGATGCCGCAGCACGAGAAACAGACTCGGGCATCCGTTCAAGCGCAATGGAAAACCACGGACGCGAATGGGAAATCTTTGACAACAACAAATTAAGAAGTTTCGCAGAAAAAACCGGAAAGATTAAAATCAACGGAAGAAAAATGCCTGTCGGCATTCAAGTTAACGACCGCGACTGGTTCAAACAGATTGACGAGCTGACGAGAGCGCAATTCGACTACATTCTTGCCGACACCATGATCATGGGAAAACTCCCCAACGGCCGCGACAATCGACTTTGGCAAGTAAAGGAAATTGCCGATGCCGATAAATGGATGGAGGAATACATGAATCACAACATGCGCATTTTAGACGAACCGATCGATATTCTCGCCAACCCGACATATCTCCCCGCCCCCGTTGCCGATGATTACGACAGACTGTGGACCGAAGAACGGATGCGCAAAATCATCTCAAAGGCGGTTGAAAAAGGCATTGCACTTGAGATTCAGGCCGAGTCACCTTTCCCTAAAGCGAAGTTTTTAATTCTTGCAAAAGAGATGGGGGCGAAATTCTCGTTTGGAACCAACAATTTTGACGCAAAGCCCAAAGACCTCTCCCGCTGGCTTGAGGCGATCAAATTAATGGATTTAAAAGCCGATGACATATGGACACCAAAATGCAAGATCAGAAATCCCGTTCGCAAACAATGACATTAAAAGAAATTGCGTTTATAGACCGCCAGCTTAAAAAAGAGTTCAAGGCACACTCCGCTCCCGTAATCGAGCTCATCAAAGCCCAGACCGATGACCCTTTTTGTGTCCTTGTGGGAACAATACTCTCATCGAGAACAAAGGACGCGTGTACCGCTGGCGCGGTAAAGCGACTTTTTGCCGCCGCCAAGGGAGCTAAATTCACTCCAGACGACCTTGAGCGCCTCGCTGAGGATGAAATCAGAAAACTCATTTATCCGGTAGGCTTCTACCGCACAAAGGCGGTACATCTAAAGGAACTGCCGCGAGTTCTTTATGAAAAATTTGCCGGCATACTGCCACGGACCGTCGAAGAACTGTGCGAGCTTCCAGGAGTGGGACGCAAAACAGCGAACCTAACAGTGGCGGTGGGGTTCGGCCTGCCCGCAATATGCGTAGACGTGCATGTACACCGCATATGCAACAATCTTAGAATTGTAAAGACGCGCACACCGCTCGAGACTGAAATGAAACTCCGCGAGATTCTCCCGGTCAAATACTGGAAGACATGGAACAGCCATCTTGTCTCTTTCGGGCAGACGCGGTGCGACCCCGTCCACCCTAAATGCGCACAGTGCCCCATAGCGAAGTACTGCCGCTCAAATCGCAAGAAAAGTCAGAATACCTCCCCGCGGGGAGAAAGAAATTTATGACAGATTCATTCTCTCAAGAACGCCGAGAAGCTGTTTTTTCACCTCGGCCATTGAGAGATTGCGTTTGAAGAATTCATATGCCGCGGCATTATAACTTTCGCGGTTGGCCCAATCGGCCCGATACTCTTCAACCGCTTTTACGATTGCAGCCGCATCGCCCGGCGGGACAAATTTTATCGCCTTGCAGGTTTTTGCCTCGGCCGGATACCCCGTGCAATACTCGTTAATCACCGGCCTTCCGCACCCCATAGCTTCAAAAATCTTATTGCCTATGACGCGAGAGGCCTTTTCTGTCGTACCAAAAACACCCAGAACGATATCGGCAGTATAAATGACCTCCGGCACTTTCTCGTAAGGCACCTTGTCAAGAAACGTAACATTGGAAATACCCTTGGCAAGCGCCTCGGTAGACGGCTTATACGCCCCCCAGCCAAGAAGATCCCAATGAATGCCTTTACCCTGCGTCATGCGCGCGGCCTCAATAATATACTCCATACCATGCAGCGGAAGATACGCTCCATGGTAGAGCACTCTAAAATCTTGACTCTTGCGCGGTGGCGTTGCCGACGGCTTAAACACCGTCTCGTCTGTGCCCGTGAAAAGCGGAGCCATTTTTTCACGTGGCACGGCAAATTCTCGCTCGCAGAAATCAACGTGACAACTCGTGTCCCATGTAACAAAATCGGGCGCGTTCATCATGCGCTTTTCAAGCTCGTGCAGTTTTTTCGCGCGGCGCTGCGATGCCGACCACTTTTTCTGTTCAAGAACCTTCTTGTCCCAGGCTGAAATCATCGGATCGAACAGAACTTTAATTCCGTGCATTCTTCCCCAGCGGCAGGCGGCGAAAATATCGCGCTGACGACACACGGGCACCCAAATCAAATCTGGCTTTTTCTTAAGCCACAATCCGCGGAAAAACGCCTCGACATCGCCAAATCGGGGTGAAAGTTTGACGTCAAAAAAATCAACGTCCCAGCCAAGTTCGCGAAAGAGCGCTATATTCACGCGGTTGCGCGAATACTTATGGTCAAACCTTCCCCAGAACAACACCTTTTTATTTTTCACTCTCACTCCTCTGCGAAATCGCCTTATTAGATAATACAATAGTCATGATGGCAAAAACGGCAATCATCATTTCGCCGCCCTCTTCAAAAGCCGTGCACAGCGAACGCATCGCCGAGGCCGAACCATCGGAAGAAAGCATTGCCTGACCTGTAGAATGCCTGACCCATGCCGGCAGACGATCGAATATCTGAACCATAACGCCGCTTGCGCCAAGGCATCCGAACGACCACGCCGCAGGATCAAGCTTTAAAACACCCTTCAGCCAAGCGGGAAACAAATACGCGAAGCCAAATGAGAAAACACCGAAAAACAATGTGAAATAAAGCACAATCAAGAACCTCATTCCGAACGGAACGGCCGAATTGGTGATAACACGCATCTTAAATGGCACTCCGCTTAACGGAGAACCATTAGGCTTTACCAGTCCCGGAAGCAAATTACCGTCGGTTCCGACGTAGGCGGGATATACTGCAGAAAGCGCCGCATTGTGCAGATCAAGCTGTTTGACTAACGCCATCACCACAACTACGCTCACCATAAGCGAAAGGAGCATCTTGCGCATTCTCGCACCTTCAAAAGGACACTTCCACCAAACCAGAGGAATTATTGCGGCAAAGAACGGCAAAGTCGCAAGTTCAAACACCGAGCGCCCGTTGCTGTCGAAACTCTGAATAAGATGCGAAGGCTCCATCACAGCCCATGCAATCAGAAGAGCACAGACGAATACCACAAAAAACACCGGTGCAAAGAACCATTTGATACAGGACTGTCTATCAAGGGCCATAATCATTCTCCCTGCTGAAGAGCTTTCCACTTAGACTCCCTCTGTTCGAGCTGATGCAAATCGTCACCGGGAATCGCCATACGGAAGTAACGGTAATTAAGCACCCAGCATGACGGGTGGCGCCTGATAACCCGCTCAAGATGCGATATGCACGTCTGCGTCATGCGCCAGATATCCTTTGCGTCCTCGGGCTTATAGTCCGCCACGACCTCGCAGCGCCAGCGCCCGTCCTTGAGAGGCCGAGACCAGGCTATGACGATTGGAGCCTTGCCTTTGGCAGAAAAGAACGCCGGAGCCGCCGACACGGAAACGGGGCGGCCGAAGAAACGCACCCATATTCCGCCGTCCTTGGGCATTACAAGCTGGTCAACAAGAAGCCCGAGCGACTTACCGGCCTTTACGCCAGCCATCAGCGGACGAAACGCCCCGTCCGCATGAACGATTTCCTGCCCGATGGAGCGGCGCGCACGCATAAGAACAGAAGTCATACCCCTTGAGCCAATATCCTTGGCGACCGACATCATGGAATGCCCTTGAAGATAGGCCAACTGGGAAAGAATCTCCCAGCAGCCTATATGACCGGACACCGTCACGGCAGGCTTGTTCGCGGCGAGAAACTCACACCCTCGATGACTCATTACACCCGACTGTTCCGCCCGGATGCGCCCGCGGATGCATGTCCAGAAGGCATAACCTACCGTCCTTGCCATGTTGCGGTAGCTGCGCCTCACAATCAGGTCGCTGCGCCTCGGAAGGCGACCGTACATAACTGCAAGATTCTCTTCGGCAAAGCGCCGCCCCTTTTTGTCAAAGCGGTACATCACCGACGAAACGAAATCGCAAACCCTCAACATGCCTTTGCGCGGCAAAAAAGTGAAAACGGCAAAGCCGAGAAATATCCCGAACCATTCAAAAGGTTTGCGAACAACGCGCAGTGTCTTTTTTACCGAACGCCTCATATCAAACTTAACCGGCGGACCGAATCAATGCTGATTGTATGTTGCGTTTACTTCTTCCCAGGTGCGGGTGGTGAAGAATTTCGCAATGGCCGTATCGTACTCGGCGGTATGCGAAAAGGCCTTCTTCATAAGCTTAAAGCGGGTATCGAGACCGATTGTACCGCCGTGCGTCGAAAGCTCCTCCGCAAGATTGCCGTAGTCGAGCGGATCGGTGACCGAGGCAACACGGAGGTAGTTCTTTGCGCTTGCGCGAACCATGCACGGCCCGCCAATATCGATATTGGTGCGGGCCATTTCAGGCGTCACGCCATCCTTTGCAACGGTCTCGCGGAACGGATAGAGATTTACAACGACCATATCAATGGCCTGCGCGTCAAGACGCTTTATGTCCTGCTGATGAGCGTCATTGTATTTCTCGGAAAGTATTCCGAGGTAGATTTTGAAATCAAGCGTTTTTACAAGACCGCCCTGCATTTCGGGCTGTCCGGTGTAATCGGACACGGCAACAAGCGTGTCATCCGCAGCATCGCCGAGAATTTCTTTGATTTTAACATATGTCCCGCCTGTCGAATAAATCTTAACGCCGGGACATGCCTTCACGAGAGCCGGAACGAATGTTTCAAGCCCCGTTTTATCGCTGACGCTCATAAGCACGTTCTTTACCGCAACACGGTTGTCTATTTCGGTTACAATGTTAAGCGACATATTTTCTCCTGATTTATATCTTACGCATAAGCGCGTAAATGTTATTATAACAAATTTCAAAAACCGCAATCATTTTCAGGTCACGTCCGGGGGCGTGTCCTAAAATCGTACGCGCCGAGCACGGTCTTCTTTTCATCGGCGGCGGAAACCATCATAAGACGGTATGTCTTGCCGTCGGGCGCTACGTCGACGACGCTATGGCAGCCCCTGAATGTTTCGGCCGCCATGGCCTTGAGCCACGGGGCGCCCTTCTCGGACTTCTGACGCGAAAGCGGGAAATATCCGGGCGCAAACAGACACGGACGCGTATTGTTTATAAGGCGCGGCAGCACCTCCCTGTGCATGTGGTGGACATCCCACACTCCGCACACGAGAATGCGCGGCGAAAGCGCGGAGCATATCGACTGCGGCATAGCGTCGCGGTACGCGTGGTGAGACGCCTTCATAACCTCGACGCTGTCCAGTTCAGGCGCGAGCAGGCTCTCAATCGGCACTCTCGCGCCGCCTTCACCCTTCACCGCATTTGAAAAATCGCCCGCGTTGAAATAGCCAAAATCACCAAGCCTGATAGTCAACCCCGTCGAAAGCATATTCTCGTCAAACTTGTCGCGACGTGCCCCTTTAACGAGTGACGCAAGCGAAAGCACGGTCCCGTCGCGCTTGACCATCTCGCCTCGCGCACAATGCGGATGAACCGAGAACGGCGCCGCGGCGGCGGACGGATCGTGCATAAGGCGAATCTGCCGCGAAACCTTTGAAAGTTCAAAACGCTCCACACGTATGCCGCGCCTTGCGGCCTCGGAATAAACCTCCTTAAGATGACGCACCGTATAATCATCAAAACTGTCGCTGCGGGGAGACGGATCGTTCATATCGGGCCACGACCGGTCAATCATAACGTTGAAATCCAACAGGTCGATTGCAGCCCCGATACCTCTAAGCGTATAGCGTCCACTTGCGCTACGCGGCAACTGAACCTTACGTCTGTCGCCTGCCGCGGCGCCGGCATGATCACTATGATAATGGGTCAGTAAAAAGTAATCGACCTTTTTGCCGAAAGGATTTTCGGAAAGGATATACCTTGACACAATTTCACCGGCAGAAGCATCTTTTGAGGGGAGATACAGGTCTATGCTGTTGGAAACATAATCTCCCAGATCTATCAGCATGGAAGTTCCGTCGGGAAAAATCAGATAGGTTGATTCCGATGTTCCGGTAAAAAAAGTCGTTATGCGCAAATGCCCCTTTTGCCATTTGGGCAATTCTTCTCCGGCAAGGTCATGCTTGAGCATCTTTGCCCACACACTTGTCGAGGACACCACTCCGCATATTGCCCCCATCGCTCCTTTGCGTATAAAATCGCCACGCTCGATATTTGCCATATGATTTTTACCTCTTGTAAGACTTAGAATTTAAATTCCATCTGCCAACGGACGAACCATCCCGGCCTGTCGGTGGCAAAATAATCACCGGGATTGAAGAGTTCACCGATCAGATGACCGAACACTTCAAAACTCCTGCCTTCGGCGTCGCCCGATGAAAACACGGGAAAGC
>JAZOTG010000037.1:0-1934 GCA_045657505.1 Kiritimatiellia bacterium
AGGGCGCTGGTTGAATGAATTGAGGGGATGAAGTTGTAAGAGTTATGAGTGACGCGATAATAGCTTGGGGGACTGTCCCCATTGGAGAAAAGTGATAGAAATGAGGGGAAAGTGAGTGGTTTTGTTGATGTTTTATGAAATGAGAATCTTGTGCGGAAAAATCTTGAGCGATGCGGACGTGAGGATTTGCGTTGATTTGTGGGTAGACTGTTGGCCTTTGTCGTGACCCAGTTTTGCCTGTGAATTGTATTAATAATCGAAAGAGATTTGTGATAAAATATACCAAATACAATTCATTCTTATAAAAAATTCAAATGCAGACAGTTACAGATTATTTCGTTCAAGCCGCGGCCAAAGGCGGATTCATCAGAAAAATGTTTGAAAAGGGGCTCGAGCTTAAATCCATTTACGGAGAAGATGCCGTTTGCGATTTTTCGCTCGGGAACCCCGATGTCCCGCCGCCTAAATCGGCCGGTGCCGTTCTCCACCAAATCGCCGATCAGGCAGTAGCCCCCCTTGGTCTTGGTTACTGCCCCAATGCGGGCATTCCTAGCGTAAGAGCGAAAATGGCAGCCTACCTTTCAAAGCAGCAGAATATGACACTTGACGCTTCAGATGTAATTATGACCGTCGGAGCGGCAAGCGCACTTGTTGATTTCTTCCGAGCTACACTTGATGAAGGCGATGAGGTAATCGTACCAGCACCTTATTTTGTTGAATACGGAAATTACTGCGCTCACTTTGGAGGCATATTAAAAACAGTTGATACGCGCGAAGACTTTTCACTTGATATCGATGCAATTGCCGCGGCAATTACAGATAAGACCCGGGCAATACTGATCAACTCTCCGAACAATCCAACCGGTGCTATTTATTCCCGCAACGAACTTACGGCTCTTTGCAGCTTGATAGACGAAGTCAATGCCAAACGTGATGCCAACGGTCAAAGGGCCCTGTTTTTGCTTTCGGACGAGCCGTATCGCGCATTTGCGTATGACGGCGCAGAGGTGCCGGCTATTCTGCCAATGACTAAGTTTGCAATTGTTGTGGGCAGTTTTTCAAAAACACTCTCAATGGCCGGTGAACGCGTCGGATATATTGCACTGAACCCCTTGATTTCCAAAGAGGACAACGGAACCCTCGCCGCCACGCTTGTTCTTGTCAACAGAACACTTGGCTATGTGAACGCTCCCGTCATCGGGCAGAAGCTTGCCGCTGCAATATGCGATGAGACGGTCGACCTCGACATTTACGCAAGAAGAAGGGCTCTGATGGCGAAGGTTCTTACCGATGCAGGCATAGAGTTTACGATGCCCAAAGGCGCATTTTACTTCTTCCCCAAAGCGCCCGGAGGCGATGATGCGAAATTTGTCGACGCGCTTCTCGAGCAGCGTATTTTGGCAGTGCCTGGCAGAGGATTTGGCCGGCCTGGATACTTCAGATTGAGCTGCAGCGTTGACGAAAAAATCATCGAACGCAGCGCTAACGGTTTTAAGTGCGCAGTGGAGGCTTGTAAATGCTGAAATGCATTACAGTGTGCCTTTGCTTATGTCGGTTTGCCAATGCGGCAGAGCACATTGCAGACGTGTCGTACGACCGTAAAAATCATTCGGTGAGTTTTACGGCTGTTTCCACCGGCTGCGGCGCTGACGCGGAACTCGAATTTATGTTTGTAGGCCCCGGTTCCGACCGGGCCTACGAATCGTTGTTTACAACAGCCGCACCGATTTCAAAAATTGCGGAAGCTTTCGATAAGGCGTCAATCCCGATTGCCAAGCCGATAGACCACGCAAATTGCCGTTTCTGGAATGTTGGCAATGAGGTTGAGATAACTCCTTCAATCACCGAATTTATTCAAAATAATTCAGGCAGCAAATTCCCTCCTATTATTTATACGGGCGGTCAAAGAGACTCAAACGGTGTTGCAAATGCCG
>JAZOTG010000038.1:0-3514 GCA_045657505.1 Kiritimatiellia bacterium
CTAAGACCGCTTGGCCTCCGACTTCGCGCATCCGCACCACCCCATTACAATCTGCCTCAATCCGCTTTTTGCCTCATACATGTTAAACCCTGCAGCGCCCGACTGCGGGTCTTCAATCCACCTGGTTATCGCATACGCACGCTTTGAACGTACAATCTGGTCCACTGTAGCAAACCTGTCAGCGTCATATGGGCGGCGCAAGTCAAGCGAAGTATACAGAGCCTGCTCAAAACCAAAAAACTCTTCCGTAGACTTGCCTGTTTCAATCCAGAAAGTCTTCTCGATTACTTGCCCTGGCCTAAGCGTAATATATGCGTCTTCATACGGCATAAAACCGCTCTGAAGCGCTTTAACAACAGAACGCCGTGCATTATAGCCCACCGGACCCGAAAGCATCACAATATCGGAACCGCCATCAACTGCCTCTACGCCTAAACTCCACCATAAGTCCTCGCGCACAGCTCCGCGCAACGGAGACGGCAGCACATGCACAGCAGAAAAACAACCTGTACGGGAATCCTCCAATAATGCATAAGGCACAGGATAACGATGCTCTTCAAAAATCGCGAACTCCCCGTTTGCACCAGAGTAAACGGGGACTCTGCCGTCCTTTCGCCCTTTGTTTGAAGTATTGCCAAACATAAGTATGCCCGGAAGATACGGCTTAAGCGACACAGAATCGCCTTTAATACGATAGCGGACGCTAAGTGTCACCTTTTCAAGCGGAGCCTGCCCCTCCCATGTCCAGCGTCGCACAACTTTCGTAAGACCCGCAGAAATTTTTGTCTCCGAATCTCGGATTGTAAGACCTGGAATACTCTGCCGCCACTCGCGCACCCAGCCGTTCGTCCAGCCGATGCCGACCTCGGCAGGAAGCAAACCTGCGCGGATTGCATAACCGCTAATGCTGAGCATTGATATCAATGCGCCCAGAAGAAACTTTTTCAGCAGATATTTTGTATGCATAACATTATACCGTTTTATAAATTACATGCGATTGAGCCGTTCCAGGAAAGGTGCGATATAACTTTTGGAAACGCTCATTCCAAGATTTATGGTTGGCTTGTTGGCACCATGAAAATCACTCCCGGCGGTTTTGATGAGACTGAGTTTTTCAGCAAGCCTGACAAACTCCACGTTTTCTTCCTGCGTATTTGCCTGATAAAGCGCTTCCAATCCGTCAAGCCCCATTTCCTTAAGCTGTGCGAGCCCCGCTTCGGCCGCCTTGTAATCGACTCCTGCGGCGAGCCAGCTTCTTCGCCATGAGCGTGGATGCGCCATAACACAAATGCCTCCGGCGCGATGTATAACGCCGAACGACTCCTCCTGCGAGGGGCGATACCTGTTGGCGTAGCACCGCGTTTCCTCCGGTGATGTGGGGAGAAGATATTTTTCAAACGCCTCGGGGAGCGATGAAACGTACCTGTGGTCAATGAGCCATCTTGCTATGTGCGGACGACCGAGAACATCACCACCGGCATAACTGATCAATTCTTCAGACGGAATCTCTATTCCTATACGGGAGAAATTAGATAAAATCTCCATGTTGCGCTCATAGCGGCCGATTCTTATGCGATTGAGAAAATTATTAAACTCGCGATCGGAAACATCCATACCGAAAGCGAGAAGATGGAACTTATCAAAGCCTACACCCGGATCGACTGAAAGTTCAATGCCGGAAATGAAATTCCCCAACTTGCCCATGCACTGAGAATAGCCGTCACAATTGTCATGGTCGGTCAAAGAAAAAATTGCAAAATCTTTTGCAGCATCAATTACTTGCTGCGGTGAAAAAGTTCCGTCACTGGCCGTGGAATGAACATGCAAATCAATAGTAACAAAATCTTTCACGATAAAACGCTCCATTACGATTACATTCCACAAAAGATAAATTAGATAAAAAAAGCCGCAGGAGAACCCTGCGGCTTTTTGATGCGGCGCGGTTATCAGTCGGCGGAAGGACGAACCTTGCCCTCTTTAACGCGCTTTTCAATAACTGCCTTGGCAATCGAAGCAGGAACAGCCTCGTACTGCTTGAAGATCATCGTGAACGAACCGCGACCCTGCGTGACCGTACGAATAGCATTCGAGTAACCGAACATTTCGCCGAGCGGTACGGTAGACTTAAGAAGCTTGACGCCTGCGCGGTCTTCCATACCCTCAATGCGGCCGCGACGCTGGTTGATAGAACCGTTGGCTGCGCCCATATACTGCTCGGGAACAACAACTTCGACGTCCATCATAGGCTCGAGGAGCTGCGGCTTAGCCTTGAGGAAGGCCTGCTTAAAGCACTGACGAGCGCATTCGACGAACGCGAATTCGTTGGAGTCAACTTCGTGGTACGAACCGAAGTAAACGGTAGCCTTGACATCGACCACAGGGAAGCCAGCCATAGGACCGGACTCGAGGGCCTTCTTGACACCCTTCTCAACGGCAGGAATGTATTCGGTAGGAATTACGCCGCCCTTGACTTCGTTGATAAACTCAAAGCCCTTGCCAGGCTCCTGAGGCTCAAGCTTAAGGCAAACGTGCGCGTACTGACCGCGGCCGCCGGACTGCTTGACATGCTTATACTCATTATCGACAGGCACGGTAATCGTCTCGCGATAAGCAACCTGAGGAGCACCGACGTCGCAATCGACATTGAATTCGCGTTTAAGACGGTCGACGATAACTTCAAGGTAGAGCTCGCCCATACCTGCGATGATTGTCTCGGAAGTCTCCTGGTCGTAGCTAACGACGAATGTCGGATCCTCCATTGCAAGTGCGTGAAGAGCGACACCGAGCTTTTCGTTATCACCACGGCTCTTTGGCTTGACGGCAACCGAGATAACGGGAGCCGGGAAGTCAATCGACTCAAGTACGATGGGCTTTGCAGGATCGCAAAGAGTATCGCCTGTACGGGTCTGCGTAAGACCGACGCAAGCAACAATATCTCCGGCGCGTGCCTCTTCAAGGGGCTCCTGCTTGTTAGCGTGCATACGGAAGAGACGGCTGATACGCTGTTCCTGACCAATCGTGGAGTCGAAAAGTTCAGCGCCGAGCTTCATCGTGCCCGAGTATACGCGAACGAACGTAATCTTGCCCATGTTCTTATCGGACATAATCTTGAATGCTAGACCGCAGAAAGGCTCGTCATCGGAAACCTCGCGCTTCTCATCGGGATTGTCCTGCGAAACGGCAGCACCAGTATCGAGCGGCGAAGGAAGGTAATCGCAAACTGCATCGAGGAGAGGCTGAACGCCCTTGTCCTTGAACGCACTACCGCAGAAAGCGGGCGTGATGGTACGTGCGAGACAGCCCTTACGGATGGCCTTCTTGATTTCGTTGATCGTCAAATCTTCGCCGGCGAAGAACTTCTCCATAAGAGCGTCATCCTGCTCAGCGGCAGACTCAACCATCTTCTGGCGCCACTCGGCAGCCTTTTCGGCATACTCCTCGGGAATATCCTTCTCAATAACCGTCTTACCGAGGCTCTTCATATCGAAATAGAGAGCCTTCATCTTGATAAGGT
>JAZOTG010000039.1:0-8320 GCA_045657505.1 Kiritimatiellia bacterium
TGCTTGAGCAGATAACCCAAACCGATCTTTGCAACAACGATATCCCACCCTCTCGGCTTGCCGCCTACAAAGGCAATTTCGTTCTCGGCTGGAAGAAGTTCCTGAGAACCTACCTTGATAAGCGGCAATGAACCGCCGCACGAGGTCAAATCAACATCGCGCAAATCGAAGACAAGTTTTCCGACAAGTTCCTCTGAAACTGTCAAACATCCTTTACCGCTTGGCTTTACAACAGCCCCATCGGCCAATTTAAGCATCTGCGCCGTACCTGAACCAGTAATGGAGCCTGTGACGGTAAGCTCGTGCGGCTGCGAGTCGTCTCTTATAAGACGCCCGTCGAGAACTAAATTTTTAACAGAGAACATTGCCGCGCGACCATAATAATCCGCCATTCTGAATGTTGCGCCCTCTGCTATTTGAATCGTTCCATCTGAACAATGGCCGGGACTGTTGCCATAATATTCATGAGTAATAATAAGGGTGCCTTCTTGAACACTCAATGTACCGGTTCCTGAAATGCGGCAGGACGAAATGAAAAAGTCAGACGCACCCGTCTTTGTAAGCGTATATTCTCCAAGTTCAATGTAAGTATTGCCGTTATTGAAATGACGCGAAATGGAGACAAGACCGCTATCGGCGACAACTTTCGCATTACCCTCAAGCTTCAATCTTGTCACAGGCGGCAATTTTGTGTCGCTAAAACCGGGGTTTGAAGTAAATATCGCGCCCTCTTCAAGAATTACCTTGTTCTTTTCAGACTGCCCGCCGTCGGTTTTGCCGTTCTCATCAAGAGTCGCTCCTGATTTGACGCGAATGAATGCACTACGGCCGTTTACACCAAACGAAGTTGAATCTCCAAATTTAACAGTACCGCTTGCAACCACCGCTTCTCCCTCGTACCCGACATTGGAACCGCTCATCGTGTATGTTTTGCCTGCGCCTGGGTCGAGATAAAAAGTACCGCATCCAGAAAGCGCCATTGAAGAGGGTCCCCTCTCGCCAGTTACAACAGCAGACGACTCTGGCTGAAGCATCACCGTGCCCGCGTTAACAATATCGTTTATTACAACGCTTGCACCCGTCAACACGTTAAATTCCTTTATTTGAACCGAACCGTCGCCCGAAAACGAGACACTACCCTCGCCCGATATCGTAAGGCTGTTGAACGAATACGCCTGCCCGATTGAAATTTCGACATCAACCGGAGCTTCTATTGTGATCAAATCGCCCGCTGACGGAAGTTTACCCAACGACCAATTGGCTACATTTTCAAACGATCCGTCTCCCGCGGCGTTGGTCCATGTCATCTCTTTTACCCCATATGGATACGATGGCGGATATTGCTGAGAATAGAGTTTCGCCTCAGCTTGAGTCCATAAGTTGGTGTAGAATCTTACATCAAGAAACGCAACATTGTCATTATTCTCCATTGAAGCATACCCTTCCTGCCCCATATAGCCGGTTATGCCGCCATGCGCATGACAAAACTGAAACCCATTTACGAAGGGACGAGTATCGGAACTGCTGGAGGTATCGAGCGTGCCAATTTGGTTTCCGTCAAAATAAAGCGTCACTACACCAGTAGCCAAGTCACCCTTTTTATGAACTGCCACTATGGAGTGAAAGCGCGCGCTCGTCTCGCCTAATCCGCCATAGGTGCTATATGTGGGAAAGTTTTTATAATTAGAAGTTGATGTATTCGAAGACCAACGCTGGCAAACTGCTGCATGTATAGTACCCTCCTCCCCTGAACAAATAAGAAATTGCTTTTTACCGACTGTTTCGTTGGAGCCAAGACACAACAAAATTCCTTTTGCAACGTCATCAGGCTTAACCGACATCGCAACAGTCCAATCTTCGTTCAACTTTACATCGCCATCACTGATATTTCCAAAACCCTTGGGATGAACAGCCTTATTTTCTCCTTCCGGACCATTCACAGAAACATTCTCTTGATACGATCCAGCAGGGTCAGAGCCGTCATTGCCGGTGAACACGCGCTCTCCGGATGAAAAATCGTAATGAAAATAAAAATCATTCAGATGAACGCTTGCCACTGGATATGTCTGTGCATAAAGTTCGGCCTCCTCGGCACTGAGCGCACGGGTGAAAAAGCGCACATCTTGGAATGACACTGAATAATCATCGGACAAATTTGAGTATCCGCCGGGATTGCCGCCATGCGACGAACAAAACTGAAAGCCGTCAGCAAACACCTTGCCACCTTGGTTGGCATTAGAATTCCATGTACCGACAAGTCTACCGTCCCAGTATAATTTGATTATATTATCTGAAATAGTATGAACTGCAACTATAGAGTGAAACGAATTGATTGTGTCGCCAAGATCTGAAAGTGTAATAGATGTTGGTATATTTATACTGCCTTTAGCATAACGCTGGCAAATGGCGACAGATAACTTGCCGGCCTCTGCTGATGAGCAAAAGAGAACCTGCTTATCGTCTACGTCGCTATTAGTACCAATGCTCATCAAGACACCTTTTTCAACGTCAGTCGATTTTACTGACATCGCAAATGACCAATCCGCATTTAACAAGGCATCTCCATCGGCAATATTACCCCATCCTTTAGGATGCACAGCAGTAGCATATCCGTTTGTACCATAAACACCGTAATATGCGGCAGATTCAGTGCATGGCTCTTTCGCACAACCATTATGTTCATATACCTTTGTACCTTTGGAAAAATCATAACGAAAATAAAAATCATCGATAGTATTCTCCGCAAGAGAATTCAAGGTAAATAAAAATGCGCATGAAATCGCAAACCACAATGAACTTATTCTCATATTATTTTGCTCCTAAATTCTTTTTAAACTCTTCAACCTACATCCTTCTGCCTTTATTACTCAAAGTTTACTCCTATAAATTATTTATGTCAATATGATTCCTATACGAAAAATAATTTGATAAGGAATTTTGTTTTTTGCTAATATTTGGCTCAGATTCTTAAACGGGAAGAATTATGAAAAGAACCGATTCATTTGTAGTCTGCTTAACTTTATTAACAACAATTTTTAACAATGTTTTCGCTGGCGGCGAAATAGGCTTTCCAAAAGATGATGCCGAAAAAACTCTACGCATAGATTTTAGCACTCCTCCGCCTGGCTATGGTGAAGTGCCATTTTGGTGGTGGAGCGGAAGAGACGCTCTTAATAAGGAGCGATTGATGGAACAGATTGACGAAATCCACAAGGCAGGCATTGCAGGCGTCCAAGTTAATTATGCTCATCATCGCTGCGATAAAAGGCCTACACAGGATTCCGAACCTAAAATATTTTCCGATGAATGGTGGGATGTCTTTACTTTTGCTGCCGAGGAATGCAAAAAACGCGGGATGGGGATTTCACTTAGCAATTATACGCTTGACCTTCCCAATGGCGAAAATCTATGGAATAAATTAAAAATAAGCACTCCCGAAATGCATGCAACGGAAATAGTATACGAAAAAGGTAAAATCATAAAAAGAAAAGTCCCGCGGACATACGATCCGCTTAATCCAAAGTCTGGGCAATTAGTAGTAGAAAAATTTTTTGATCCATTCATTAAAAAGGTGCCTGAAAAACATCGTGACGCATTGAATTTCTTCTTCCAAGATGAACTACTCTTAAGCAATAATATTCTATGGCTCTGGTCGGAAGACTTACCTCAAGAGTTTAAGAAACGCAAAGGCTACGACATTGAGCCACTGCTTCCCGCTCTCTTCACAGATTTTGGTCCAGACACCGTAAAGGTTCGCCTTGACATGAACGATGTAATGTCGGCACTTGCATGCGAACGTTATTTTAAGCCGATATATGATTGGCATTCAAGCCGTGGCATAATATATGGATGCGATCAGGAAATTCGCGGAAAACATCCGATGTACAAATACATCGACTACATGCGAACGATGAAATATTTTACGGCACCTGGTTTTGATACGCCAGGACAGTCTGCGGACATTGTTAAAAACAAGGTCGGTTCTTCAATCGCTCATCTTTACCGCCGTCCACGCGTATGGCTTGAAGGATACCACAGCCAAGGATGGCAAGCATCCACTTCGACTATCTTTGATTCTACCTGCCATAATTATCTCTATGGCTCAAACTTGCTAAATCTTCATGGACTTTACTATTCCACTTATGGAGGATGGTGGGAGTGGGCGCCACCATGCTATCACTTCCGCATGCCGTATTGGGTGCATATGAAAACCTTCCTCAAATATTTTGAAAGACTGAGCTACATCCTCAGCCAAGGAGTTCATGTATGCGATGTGGCAGTAGTAAATCCCCTTGAACCATGCGTATACGATAGAAACAGAGGAAATATTTCAGTCGGCGTCTCTCACAATATCGTCCAGAGTCTTGTCTCAACCGCACAGACAGATGTTGATTTCATTGATGCAGATTCTCTTGCAAAAGCTGTTGTAAAAGATGGCAGGCTTTGTGTTTCGGGTGAAGAATATCGTGTAATCATTCTTCCCGATATGATTGCAATCCGCTCATCAAGCCTTGAAAAAATCGCAGCGTTTAAAAAAGCAGGTGGAAAAGTATTTGTATTGGGCGATATACCTAAGTACACAGATATGCCGCATAAAGACAAGGTAAAAGTAGACGCGCTTATTGGAGAGATTTCAAGTAAAAACAATGTATTGCCTCCTATGCCAAATAAAGAGCAATTGGAAATAATAGCATCAGCTGTTGGAATTCCAGATTTCAGGGCGCCATATCCGGCTAAAGCCCTTCATCGCAGAATCGGCAAATATAACGTCTATTTCATTTGCGATTTACGGAATAAGGCAGAGTGTACCTTTAGATCCCAAGGTTTTCCAGAACTATGGGATCCGTGGGACGGAACGCAAAAGAGACTTTCTCGCTATACGCGTAACGCGAATGGAACAACTACAGTTACAATAGATGGCGACGGCTCTCCAAAGTTAATCGTATTTTCGCCTGACGCGATAAAGGAGTTGGCGGTCTCGGAAGCAAAACCTTCGTCCCTGCCTAAGCCCATAAAAATTGAAGGCGAATGGGATTTTGAACTCAGGCCAACACTCGACAATAAGTGGGGAGATTTCAGGCTCCCTGTAAGAGAACGTTTTATAGGAGCGGAAATTCGTACGGTAAAAATTGCCGAGGCGAAAGAGTATAATCTTCCTTCTGAGATGACCGTTTCATACGGGCCGCAGTTTATCGATGAAAATTCAGGAAAACCTTTTGTCTTTTCATGGCGAGAAGGTGTTGAGGGCAAACCGGCATTTCAAAATTGGCATCACGGATTAAACGGGATTGTCGGAAATAATTTCTTCATATTAGGGCCGTACAGCATGTGGCACTATGATACGCCAAGACCGCAAAAGGCTCATAACAGGCAAAAGTACAACCCTCAATATAGATATGATTTTTATAGGCCACGCAATGCTATCCCGAATATTTATCATTACAGCACATATGTTTATGCGCCGAGCGACTGTAAAGCAAAGGTCGTTTCGCATGGCATTGAACCAATGGGCATAGAACTTGACGGACAGAAAACGAATGCAGGAACGGAAATATTTCTTTCTGCCGGATACCATAAACTTTCCGTGCGCTTCGACGATTTCGGACGCGCAGCCCTTGTAATGATGCGAACAGATATCCCAAGCACGCCTTCTAACACTCCTCTTTCAATGTGCTGGTATAACGATCCTGCGGTGTTATTGTTTGACCCATTCGGCGGCAAATTCAGAGAAGGAGAATATTCCGCAACACTACCTCCGGCATGTGAAGAAATCAAAATCAGGATGCGTGGACTGTTGCTTTCTGCAACCATAGAAGGAGAAGAAGCCATAATTACCGGGCAATCTAACGCAGAAAACGAAAAACTCTATTTTGTAAAACCTCAGAGAACAAACAAAAATGTGACGAAACTCGTCTTAAAGGTAAAACATGAACCTGGAATTATTGGCGGCGCGGTATTCACAGAGCCAATCCGACTTAAATGCGGCAAAGGTAAAATCACGCTTGGCAATTGGGCTCTTATTGCCGATGGACTTAAACATTATTCTGGCGGAGGAATTTATGAAAAGAAAATTACACTTACAAAAGAAGAGGCTGAAAAGGCATCGGTTCTTGATCTTGGAGGAGTGGGGGCTAGTTGCGGCGTTTCAATAAATGACCAAGCGGAGAAGGTGCTTTGCTGCCCTCCTTGGAGAATGGATATTAAAGGATGTTTGAAAGCGGGTGACAATACTTTAAAGATAAGTGTATACAATACACTGAATAATCATTATCAGACAATACCGACGCGATATCGTACATCAATTAATGCTACACCGTCTGGATTATTAGGTCCAGTTGTTATACGGTAATTTATATCAAAGAATGAATCTCTACCGCGTGAAAAATAAACTCGACGTCAAAAAACCGCCATTTCAGATAGGCCGATATTCTCAACCTTTTCGCCAACCTTCTTAATTGAAAACATTATCCAGCGCACATTCTTAGGCGGAAATTTAACTTCAAGGCCCTTCCTTGCATCATCAGGCAACTTACCAGTCTTAATCGATGTGCCATCACTAAATGTAAGCAACCCTTCCTCGATACAATCGAGATTATTTGGGCGATCAAAAAGCCACACGCTACCGACTGTCTGAGTCTTATCCCAATCAAGACGAACAAATGCGCTGTCTCTTTCGCCGCGTGAAGCCCATTCGGACGATATGTCGCGCGGATAACCGTCGACTGCGCCATCAGCTACTGCAGCCGCCCTATATCCATTATGTGTGGAACTAACCCTAACCCTTGCACTCAACGCCAAATTCTTTGGCGACTCAATCACGCTTAACGGCTGCACAGGCTTGCTCGCAATCTCATTCTTCTTAACAAGTCTAAACTCTTGCAAGCACATACGGTAACCGCTTCCTGAGGGTATTGACTTGTGACCGCCATGGAAATTAGCTGAATAGCACAACCACATCGTAAGGCCATCATTACGGTCGATGAACTTGGAAGGAATATTTACAAAGTAAGCCTGCTGCCCAAAATCCTTCATATAAGAAACCAAACTCCAAGGGCCAGTTAAGTCATCGGCCTCAAGAATATAAGTATTGTACTTTGAAACTGTGGTAACGCCATCGGTTACGCACATCAAATATTTCTTAAGAGCGCTGTCGTACGTTGCGGCGACTCTTCCCATGCGGTCACGCCACTCTAGGATGGGCTTAATCTTTTGGAAATCATGCGTCCATACAGCCTTACCGTCAGCGCCCTTCCCTGCATAAAACTCATACTTGGACGCATCGTTTATATTCTCAATTGAAGGTGTTACACGAATAAGAAACACTTGATCGGCTGTAATCCAGCTATTGTATCCATAACGGCGATTCGTTCCATCGCTTGAGCCTTGGACAACGAGATACGCCTTACCGTCTGGAGAATGCTCCATATTCTTTCCAAAATCAACAAAGCATGGCACACCGATTTTAATTGGCTCGCCATTCAATGCACTTTCGCCAAAAAGCGGTTTAGCAGGCGTACACGGAGTTTGTGTCCATGTTTTGCCATTGTCTGTAGACCAACGGAACCCCACAAACGGGCCCAACCATGGCCAGTTATAACGCTGACCGCCCTTATCGACAAAACCTGCCGGATGCAAACAATATGTACCATAATACCATACGCCATTATGCACAAGGCTTCCAGACGGATAGCGCCCAGTGTAAGGGTATGGATCGCCAGCAAACACTCCTTCCCCTACTATTTTCAAACTAAGCGGGTCATCTCCGATAATTGTTGCATGACCAGTCTTAGCCTTGCGTCCTCCAGAAAAGCAGCCTAATCCATTTACATTACCATCAGTCCATGGTGAATACATATTGCCATCTGAAGCCCATGAGGGGTACCATGTATCAGCTCCCGTGTATTCCGCATGCCGAGAAGTAAACTCGACGCCGCCAAACACCGCTGACTGGGGGAATGGGCAATCAGCAGGTGGAGTTGACGGCCATACGCCAAAGCCCCTACGAGACTCGGGAGCATCAACAAGGCGCTCAATTATTTCTTGCCCGGTGGCAAACGCCCCAGCCATAATAAGAGCCATAGCAACACACGCAGAACAAGATTTATTCACTTTTTACTCCCTTTTGCGGGGACACTCCCCAATCAGAATGAAAAAATCAGCGAACTATAACGATAAAACCAGGAGATTTGCAAACATATAATGTCTTAGTCTCTCCACCTTCATCATTAACCCACTTGGTGGACACGCCGCGGTAAAATGATTTAATCACGTCCCATTCCACACCAGTTAGATTGAAAGCAACAGGAACTGTCATTACCGG
>JAZOTG010000040.1:0-2824 GCA_045657505.1 Kiritimatiellia bacterium
GAAAAGCAGCTTGAGGCCAATGGTATTGATGTAATCGTCGACGACCGCCAGGAACGGCCGGGCGTAAAGTTCAAAGACGCCGATCTGATCGGTTTCACTGTGCGAGTTGTTGTTGGAGCCAAAGGCCTCGCCAACGGAGGCGTTGAGATTAAACTCAGGAGCGAAGACAAAACGAGCACGCGTATCGTACAGCCGTGCGAAGCTGCGAGTGTCATCGAGTCTCTCATCAGAGCCTAATTCGTTTTTGGAGATTAAAATGTCGGAAAAGATAAGTTTTGAGCCACCAAGAGGAATGCGCGACTTTTATCCCGAGGATATGGTCTGGCGCAACAAAGTTTTTGACGCGTTCCGCGCTTCTGGCAAAGCATACGGCTTCGAGCCGTACGACGCATGTGTTGTTGAAAGCTATGAACTTCTCGCCCGCAAGGCCGGAGAGGAGGTTGGCGAGCAGATTTATCATTTTCAGGATAAGTCAGAGCGCCACCTCGCATTGCGGGCGGAAATGACGCCGACACTCGCACGCATGGTTGCGCAGCGCCAAAAAGAACTTTCCTTCCCGCTCAAATGGACTACCATTGCGCAATGCTTCCGTTACGAGCGCATGACAAAAGGGCGCAAGCGCGAGCATTACCAGTGGAATCTCGACATTATCGGCGAGCAATCTGTACTGGCGGAGGTTGAAGTCATAGGTGCAGCGTGTGATGCGCTCAAACGCATGGGGCTAACCTCCAATGATTTCAAGGTGCGCGTTTCTTCGCGCAAATTCCTGGCAGATCTTCTTGCGGCGAGCGGCATAGCCGCCGAAAAGCACGCGCAGGTGTTTCTTGCCCTCGACAAGCGCGGCAAAATGCCTGACGCCGAAATCGCCGCAATGCTCCGCGATGGAGGTCTTTCAGAAGACGATGTGTCCGCGACGTTCAAAATAATGGATACAAAGTCATACGAATCGTGTCCCGAACTCGTCGAGCTGTTTGATCTTGCAGGCAAAGCGGGCTTTGCCGACTGCCTTGTATTTGACATATCGGTCATTCGCGGCCTGAGCTATTATACTGGAATCGTTTTTGAATGCTTTGACACCGCCGGAGAGTTCCGTGCGATATTCGGCGGCGGCCGATACGACAATCTGCTTACAACCATTGGCGGTGAACCGACATCGGCTGTTGGGCTTGGTTTTGGCGACGTAGTTGTCACCGAACTGCTCAAGTCGCGTCTTGGTGAAAATGCAGTGCGCGAGCGTAATGGCGTTGCAATCGGTTTCATGTTCCCTTCAGAGCGCGATACCGCTGTTGCGCTCGCAGCAAAGTTCAGGGCTGCAGGCGAGCGTGTCGACCTTGCGCTCAAGTGTCAAAAGCCTAAAAAATTCTTCTCGCGCGCAGATTCTATTGCAGCGGCTAAAGCCGTTTTCATCGGCCCCGACGATGTTCAAAAAGGTGTTGTGCGCATGAAGGACCTTGCAACGCGCGAGGAAAGCGAAATATGCATTTAACCCCGGCTATATCATCGATGTTTGCGCGGTATTCAAAAATACGCGCTGGACTCGTTGTGGGGTTTCCTGTAAGTACGCTGGAGCATGTTAAAATTCACCGGCCCGGCGTGTGGATGCGTATCGCTTCGTCAAACGAATTCCCGTTTGACGATTCGCAGTTCGACATCGTTTTGATGCACGGCTCATGTGTCTGTCGCGAATGCGTGCGCGAGGCCAATAGGGTCCTTAAACCCGAAGGCTGTCTTTTCTTTACAGTCAACGAACGCACAAGCAAGCAGGAGGGATATTCCGCTCCTGAACTATACAAACTTGTTCGCGAGGGTTTTGACATTATCGACCTCGGCAAACCCAAATGGTGGATGTTTGGGCGAGCCGGCAAGACATTTACCATTTGCGCCCGTAAAAAAGCGTGGCGGGAGCATAAGGGTTTCATCCGTGAAGGTTCACTTCCGTTTATGCCGTTCAGGAGCAGATCATGATTAAGTATTCATTTGCATTTGTTGCGCTCGCGCTGTATGCCGCGCCGGCTCTATGTGATTATTCGCGTGAACTTATCGACGAGTTTCTCGACGCTCGCTCAGCCGAAAGTCCATTGCGTTACGCCCGTGCCGCGTCGGAGGTTGCGCTTGAAGCCGGGAAAGACAAGGCGATTCATCAGTATCTGCTTGCTGTCGTTTCGGACGAGGCCGATTTTCCTGCCTCATCTGTTAAACTTGGCAAAGATGTTTTCGACAAGTATGTGCGCCTCAACAGGCGTAAAATATCTGAAAGCGCAAAAAAGGGCAATGCTCTTGCCGGCTATCTTCTCTATCTAGACGCCGGAGACATCAATCTGTTGCGCAGGGCGGCGCACAGCGGCAATGTTCATGCTCTTAACGAACTGGGCTCGCGCCTTCTGCATGATGTAATGAATGTCAAGCAGCCGCTTGAAAATTCGTACGGCAAGCTTTCTGAATGCTTTGGTTATTTCAACCGTGCCGCCCTTAAAAGCGATCCGACCGGATGTTACAACCTCGGTATTTGCTATTTGAACGGATACGGCTGCAAAAAGGACGTCGCTCTTGCCGTTGAGAACCTCTCGAAGGCTGCCGATATGAATCATCCGCGCGCCTTGTGCGTGATGGGCGAGCTGTATCGCGACGGAATTGGCATGGAGAAGAACGCGGCCCGATCGATCGCGGCTTTTTCTGAAAGCGCAAAAACAGGTAATCCATACGGACAGCACGCATTTGCCATGGCGCTTATGGCTGGCGAAGGCGGCACCACCAACTCTCATAAAGCGGTAGCGCTGCTTAAAAGCGCTGCTGAGCAACGCTGCCTTCCTGCAATGATTGAATA
>JAZOTG010000041.1:0-8201 GCA_045657505.1 Kiritimatiellia bacterium
TGGAGGGAAGGGTACAATACTCTTTATTGACGAAATACATAGATTTAACAAATCCCAGCAGGATGTTCTGCTTCCATATGTTGAAGACGGCACGGTAAGTCGGAGGCCAAGCGGGTCTTAGGAAGACAATACTCAGGAACAACTCCTTGGCTCACAGAACGACATGGCTACGATCCGACTTTGGAGGGAAGGGTACAATACTCTTTATTGACGAAATACATAGATTTAACAAATCCCAGCAGGATGTTCTGCTTCCATATGTTGAAGACGGCACGGTTGTCCTAATCGGTGCTACAACGCACAATCCCAATTTTTTCATAAATACGCCGTTGACATCACGCTCTCTCGTATTTGAACTTCGTCCCCTGTCGGCTGAGGATATATCAACCGTAATAAAAAGGGCGATTGCCGACAAGGAAAGGGGAGTAGGTGCGCTTAACGCACAAATTGACAGCGACGCCCTTTCGTTTCTTTCGTCCATAAGTGACGGTGATGCGCGCCATGCCCTGACGGCATTGGAAATTGCAGTTCTTTCAACCCAGCCAAACCAAAATGGTGCCGTTGAATTGACACTCAACACCATTCAGGAGTGCGTGCAGCGCCGTATGGTGCGGTACGATAAAAAAGAAGACGGCCATTACGACACTATATCTGCGTTTATCAAGTCAATACGCGGAAGCGATCCCGATGCTGCCATATACTGGCTCGGCAAAATGCTGACCGCGGGCGAAGACCCCCGGTTCATTGCCAGGCGCCTTGTTATAAGCGCCAGCGAAGATATCGGCAATGCTGATCCGCGCGGCCTGACGATTGCTGTAGCGGCAATGCAGGCGTGCGAATTTGTCGGTATGCCCGAATGTGCAATCAATCTTGCGCAGGCTGTTACATATTTGGCGTCTGCGCCAAAATCAAATGCCAGTTATCTTGCAATTTCAGAGGCAATGGCCGACATTAAGTCTGGCGTTGTTCAGGCTGTTCCCGAGCATTTGAAAAATAAACATGTAAAGGCAATCGGGAGCAACACTGTAACCGAATATAAATATCCGCATGATTTTGCAAATCATCATGTCAAGCAGCAGTATATGGATTCATCCAAAAAGTATTACAGACCGACATCAGAGGGTTATGAGGCAACAATTTCCAAACGGTTGAGCTCACTGATGGCGTAGTTTACATAATCCATATTATGCGACAAAACGAAGACTGCAAAATTTATGTTATAATTGAATAAAATTTATGAACGAATACATGGATAATGACGATATGAACAGCAATAAAAATCCTGGAAATATTGTTGCGGTATACAACAATGCCGAAGGTCTCGACGATTTTCCGGTTCTCAAGGCATTTCAGCAATATGTTGATGCCGAACAGGCAAAGGCGCACAGGCGCTTAATGTCGGTATGTGCATTTTTTACCGTATTCATTATATTGCTTGTCGGCGCTTTCATCGCAATCCTGCTTACATGGCGTCACGATCCATCATATCAGCTCACGTTGAATGCATTGACGCAAAATAACAATAATCTCCAGAAACAGTTGCTCGATCAAGCTGTATTGATGAACGAAAAACTATTGTCAAATATTGCAAACAATCCGGCGCAGGCAAATACAAGCACTAAAGACGAGCTTCAAAAATTCAAGGATGAACTTAAAGCAGAAATGGATGCGAAAATCAAATCTGCTGTCGATACATCTTCAACTCAAAGGCCAGTTGCGCAACAGCAAAACCTGCAAAGGCCCACCTCCCCTTCCTCTGCCGATGCAGCGCTAAATGCGCGTGAGCAGGAACTTGCAAGGCGTGAAGCAGCACTTGCGCAGGAAGCTGAGCGAATCAAAAAAAACGAGGAGAAATTGCGCCAGGAGGAAGAACGCGCCAAGCGTATTGCCGAACATCGCCGTAAACTTTATCCGGAATTTTTCGATGCTGACGGCGTTGAGCGCAGCAAACCGGTAACGCCTCAAAAAGATCCTGAAATTGAAAAACTTAAAGCCGAAATCGAATCGCTAAAAAAACTTGAGCGTGCCGGCAAAAAGCAAAACAAAGCAAAGCCAAAGACTAATAATGAGGATTTGGAGGAGTTGGATGCCATACTTGAGGATGCCGGCATTTCAGGCAATCCGCCTTCTCAGAACAAAGTTGAAGAAAAAAAGGCCGAAATAAAAAATCAGCCAAAGAATATTGATGTTAATATAGGTAACGGCGATGCCGGAGATTGGACCATCCCACTAGAATAAATGATCTTGCTGCAAATGAAAAAAAGAAGCACGACCATTGCGGCCGTGCTTCTTTTTTATCTTACCGCTTACTGTCGGTTGGTTGCATACAGCGGACCAAAGTTCTTGCATGCTCTGTAATCGGCGCCGGTAGGATCGTCGCTTGAACCGAACAGCCCCCAGCAATGCGGCTGGTAAACCTGATCTTCGGGAATGTTGTGCATTGCAACAGGAATGCGGAGCATTGACGCAAGTGTCATAATGTCAGCTCCGATATGTCCGTATGATATAGCACCGTGGTTTGCTGCCCATGCGTTCATAACGGAATAGACATCCTTGAAGGCACCCTTGCCCGTCAGGCGCGGCACAAACCATGTGCAGGGCCATTCAGGATTTGTGCGGAGCATAAGTTTCTCCTGCTGATCGCTGTCAATGTTGACAGACCAGCCTTCAGCGATCTGAAGTACCGGGCCCTGCCCTTTTACAAGTGCAATGCGCGTCATTGTGAGAGGTATCTTTTCCGGGGTAAGGAATGAGCTGGAGAAGCCGCCGCCGCGGAAATATTCAACACCTGCAGGAACCCACTTGGTTGCCTTCATTGTCGCGTCAATATCCTTAGCTGTCACGTCCCACCAGTCTTTGAAGACGCTCTTGCCCTTCTGCTTCATTTCGCCTGCAGCATCAAGGCAGCAGCTTCCGGAGTTGATAAGGTGGATAATGCCGTCCTTGGCAACACCCTTCAACGGCTTACCGGTGGCGCGCTTTACAGCATCGCTCGACCAATATGTGCGCACATCGGCAAACATCTGAGCCTTGTTTGTCAAAAGATGCATCATAAGCATGCACACGCCATTCAGCGCATCGTTTTCGGTTGCCACGATTTGCGGCATCTTGGGACCGTTCCAGTCAAACGACGAGTTGCAGAACGCCTCCATAAAATCGCCGTTCGGCCAGTGGTCTGTCCATTGACGCTGCCCCTGAAAACCGCCAGCTATTGCATTGCGGCCAACAGCCTCTTCACCAAAGCCCATCTCTGCGAGTTTGGGATTGCCGACCATCATGTCACGAACAATCATAGCCATCTTGACGACATATTCCCAGTCGGCGTCCTTCTGGGCTCTCGTTTTCTGGATCTTCTTGGGATTGTAGTCCTTGCCCTCCTTGCAATTCTTTTTGACCCATTTGAGAGCCTTCTCATACTCGTCCTTGTCGTAGATGCCCTCGGAAATACGGCGTTCAATCTCGCACATATCCATATTTTCGGGAGCCATTCCAAAATAATCCTGGAAGAAGTCGACATCGAGGAATGAACCGGCTATGCCCATGGAGGATGAACCGATTGAAAGATAGCTCTTGCCCTTCATCATTGCAACGGCAAGACCGGCCTTAACGAAACGGAGAATCTTCTCCTTCACGTCTTCCGGAACAGAAGTGTCGGTTGCATCCTGAACTTCGTGTCCGTATATGCCATACGCCGGCATTCCGCGCTGTGCATAACCGGCAAGCATGCATGCAAGATATACTGCGCCGGGACGCTCAGTACCGTTGAAGCCCCAAACAGCCTTCGGAATTGTAGGGTCAATATCCATGGTTTCGGTGCCGTAGCACCAGCAAGGCGTTACGCTCAACGACACGCCAACATTGTTTTTAGCGAACTTGTTTGCGCATTGTGCCGCCTCATAACGGCCGCCAATCGTTGTATCGGCAATAACACATTCGACCGGCGAGCCGTCAGGATATTTGAGATTTTCAGAAATCAACTTAGCGGCGGTTTTCGCCATGTTCATAGTTTGAACTTCAAGCGATTCTCTTACTCCGCGGCGCCTGCCATCAATAACGGGACGAATACCCACTTTGGGGAAACCGTTGTTTGTCCATATTGTTTGTGCCATGTTTCGTTTCCTTTTTTATTGAATGTAATTTTATCAGACTGAATTAATAAATGCCATTGGAATCAATTCACAAAGTAGCTTTTTCACCGACCTCAAGAGACGGCGAAACGTCTGCGCAAAGCGCCTCTTCACCGGTGACATTGCGTCTGTAATGGGCCAAGGCCGCAATCATGGCGGCGTTATCGCCGCAATATTTCGGTTTGGCGGTAAGCAGTTCTATTCCGTGCCTGTGGGCCACAGCAGACAAAACGTTCCTTAAACGCGAATTGAGCGAAACTCCGCCGCCGACAATCAGCGAGCGGTATTTATTGCGCTTTAGAGCTGTTATTGTGCGGTCGGCCACGGCGCCGACAATTGCCTCCTGATACGATGCGACTATCCGCGCGACCTCCTGAGACACAAATTCACCCTTTGAATATTCAAGGCTCTGCGATTGTATATTTGCATCCAGCAATTCAGAATGCTTTTGTACATATCTCAGCAATGCCGTCTTAAGGCCCGAGAACGACACGCACATATCGGCCGGCAAGCCGCTTAACGCAGAAACGCCTTCACGGGGGTGTCCCTTGGGAAACATCTCCAGCGAGGCCTTCCATTCGCGCTCGCCCTGTGCGTTATCATCGAACAGAGAACGGTATGCGCGTGCAATAGCATCGATTTTGGGCCCTCCTGGATAACCAAGACCAAGAAGTTTTGCCGCCTTGTCAAAGGCTTCTCCCGCGGCATCGTCTAACGTCTGCCCGAGCACTTCGTATTGACCGTATGTTTCAAGTTTAAACCAATTGGTATGCCCTCCCGAAATCGCAAGCGCCAACGCTGGCATATACGACGGGATGGGCCTGCCGCTGCAATTCTCCGGGACGCAATCGCACAAAAACGGAGTGTGCAGATGGGCTTCAATATGGTTAATGCAGTAAAGCGGAACGCCGAGTGATACAGAAATGCCCTTGGCGGCATTGAGCCCGACAATGAGAGCGGGAGAAAGCCCCGGACCGTATGTGACGGCAACCGCGTCAATTGAACCGTTTGGATGGGCCTCTTTAAACTTGTTTAAAGCCTCGGTGACGACTTCTGAGATTTTTTCAACATGGGCCCTTGAGGCGATTTCGGGCACGACCCCTCCATACGGTCTATGAAGAGGTATTTGCGTATATACCACGTTTGAGAGAACTTCGCGGCCGTCTTTTACCACGGCGGCCGCCGTTTCATCGCAACTTGTTTCTATGCCGAGAATGTTCATCACCAGAATTTATACCAGGGTTTTGAAACAGGCTTTACTCCGCCCTCTTTTTTGTACAACTCCTGAATGCGCGTTTGTGCGGCAGTCGCAGGATCGGCTACAGATATGCGGTTGTTAAGATGCAATACATCCGGCAACGACCAGAACTCGCTTCTTACAAATGAATCTGCGCCGTTTCTATGCAAAACAATAACTTCTCCATGAGGAAGTATGGAAATTGTCGGTTTGGTAATGCGAAGCATTGCGCCGATATCGGTAGTGCCAAGCGAACGCGTTGTGCCGTCGGCGTGCTCGTCTACCGCAGAAAGGAAGATATGCTCAACATTATTGCGCGGCCAACGCAGCAAATCAAAGCGGCGGCTTTTGTGCTCTATGCCTTTAAACATCTGCTTCGCGCTTGTTATCTTCATGCCGTTGACAATTGAAAACGCGCGATACGGCCCTTCATAGCGGAAAGAATCATGCACAAGCACTGCACGTGCGAGGTATCCGCGAGGCTCTTCAAGCGGATAATGGTCGCCTATAAAAGTTTCAAGCTTCTGCCCCTCGTTCGACTTGAGCGTGAATGCAGCAACAAATGCGCGCGGTTTACCCTTGCGTTCGAGCATTTCTTTGTCGCTTGCCCTAAAAACCTCTATTACGAGATGATCACGCGAATTCTTATAGCCAACGCTCAATTTGTCGGGTGAAAGGTTCTTGACATCGACGACAGCACGAATGCGCTCGCCGGAAACATAATCGCGCTCATCCATCTTCAAATCGACACTTATTTCGGAAAGCGAGCGCGCGAACAGCGTAAAGGCGTATACTAATGAAAATACGAATAAAAATGACTTTGTTTTCATAGGACTATCTCCAATCCGTCGTGTGCTGGTATTATTCCGGAGGGAAGCTTTGCAAGCCATTGAACGTGAGATAAATCGTGGCACATATGCGTGAGATATGCAACTGACGGCGCAATATCGCTAATGTATGACAAAGCTCTTGAAAGCGAAAGATGCGTGGCGTGTTCGCGCTCGCGCAGGCAGTTCAAAATCAGAACATCCACACTTTTCAGTTTTGTGATGATTTTGTCATCGATCTCGTGGCAGTCAGAAATATAAGCAAGGCGAGAACTGGAGTTTGAGATAACATACCCGCAGCATGGGAAGCCGTGCGAAACGGCAATAGACTCTATGTTGAGATCGCAAAGTGTGAAGGGTGCGGTGTTTTCTACAAATTCGATCTGAGGCCTGTAAAGCCCCCTTTCTCCACCCTTTGCTGAAATATACGGAAAAATCGTGCGCATTGAAGCGATCGTTTCGGGCAATGCGTAGCAGGTAAGGGGCTTGCCGACAATGCGCGAAGTGCGTCCGAATGCGCCGGGATAATCAGGGGAGCAGTCAACCCTTGTTCCGTTGATTGTATTGAATCGACGGATGTCGTCAAAGCCTGCAATATGATCCATATGCGAATGCGTTAAGAGTACGGCGTCAATCTTATTGATGCCGTACTCTATGCAGGCTTCTCGCATTTCCGGGGGCGTATCGATTAAAAACGCACCTGAACCCGACGACACATAAGCGCCGCAACGGCGGCGCTTATCGCGAGGGTCGGCAGAAGTGCAGACCGGGCACGAACACCCGATCTGCGGGACTCCTACCGAGGTACCCGTACCGAGAAACTTGAACTTAAAGCTCAAGCCCCCTTCTTCTCCGGCATCTTACCGGTCTTGAAGTACTGCTCGATCTCTTCGAGCGTACGGCCCTTGGTTTCAGGGAGGAAGAACGCCGCGGTTATGAAATAAATCACCGTAAACGCCGCAAGAGAGAAGAACACAGGCGCAAAGCCCCATGCCCCCGTCCAAAGCGGGAAGATCGACGCAATCGTAGCCGAAACCCCCTGGTTTATAATCATTGCTATCGACATGCCGGTAGCGCGGATACGCGTAGGCATAAGCTCAGAGAGAGCGAGCCATACGCATACGCCGGGACCTACGGCGTAGAAAGCGATGAACATGAAGAAGAAGATGGTGGCTATGATGCCGGTTGTAAAGCTTGCAGCGACAAGCCCGGACTTAATTACGAGGAAGATGACGCCGACACCGCAAAGGCCAACGATGATACCTGCTGTGCCGAGCTTGAGAAGGAACTTACGGCCCTTCTTATCAACGAGCGCACAGGCGATTATCGTCATAAAGACGTTTACGAGCTTTATAGCAAGATCGCTGAAGTTGGCGAAAACGCCGGTCATGCCGGTTTCTTTAAAGATATCGACGGTATAGTTGAGAACAGAGTTGATACCCGTTGTCTGGTTGCACGCAAGAATAATAACGGCAAGGCAGAACGGATAGATATACTTGCGCTGGAAGAGACTGTCACCCTTCGAAGCCTGGGCGATGGCCGCCTTTTCAGCCTCGGCGGCCGCATCAGCTGCGAGCATCTCATCAAGGATTTCACGAGCCTTTTCTTCACCATTATTGGCGGCAAGCGAAGCGAGAGCCTCTTCCTTACGACCCTTCTTATAGAGCCAACGGGGAGATTCCTTGAGTTTAAACGCACCGAGGAAGAGAATCAAACCGGGAACTGCCGAGCACCAGAAAATAGTCTGCCAGGCCTTAATCCATGAAGTGATCTGTTCAGTCTTGACCGCAGCCTTGCCGACCACCTTGATAACTTTGTCAGAATCGCCAACAAGACCTGTTACAACAAGACCGATCACCGCCGCAAATGCGAGACCGATTGTCAGGAGAAGCTGGAACATGCCGGTGCCCTTGCCGCGGGAATCGGCATCGAGACACTCGGCAAGATACATCGGCACCACGACCCCGAAAAGACCCGCCGCGGCACCCTGCATCGCGCGCCCGCCGACCA
>JAZOTG010000042.1:0-6337 GCA_045657505.1 Kiritimatiellia bacterium
AGGAGGATGCAGAGGCGTTTCTCGGAGAGAAGATTACCGAGGCTGTCATCACTGTTCCCGCTTATTTCAACGATCAGCAGCGTCAGGCGACCAAGGATGCCGGAAGGATTGCCGGTCTTGAGGTAAAGCGTATTGTCAACGAGCCTACGGCCGCATCTCTCGCCTATGGCCTCGACAAGAAGAAAAACGAGAAGATCGCCGTTTACGACTTCGGTGGCGGAACCTTCGACATTTCGGTTCTCGACATTGGCGATGGCGTTTTTGAGGTTAAGGCCACCAATGGTGATACGCATTTGGGCGGTGACGACCTTGACCAGGCCATTATGAAGTGGATGATCGAAGACTTCAAGGCGCAGCAGGGCATTGATCTTGCTCAGGATATGATGGCTCTCCAGCGTCTTAAAGAAGAGGCCGAGAAGGCAAAGTGCGCGCTTTCAAGTGCTACGACTTACGATATCAATCTGCCGTTCATTACTGCAGACGCCACAGGGCCGAAGCATTTGACGGCCACGCTTAACAAAGCCAAGCTTGAAGCGCTTACGATGGATCTTGTCAACCGTACCGGCGAGCCCTGCCGCAAGTGCATGTCCGACGCCGATCTTTCAAGCGTTGACGAGGTTGTTCTTGTCGGTGGCCAGACTCGCATGCCTCTTATTCAGGAGAAGGCAAAGAGCCTCTTCGGCAAGGATCCCCACAAGGGCGTCAACCCCGATGAAGTGGTGGCTATGGGCGCTGCGATTCAGGGCGGTATTCTCATGGGCGAGGTAAAGGACGTGCTTCTTCTCGATGTTACGCCCCTTACGCTCGGCATTGAAACCCTCGGCGGCGTGCTCACTCCGCTTATTGAGCGCAACACGACGATTCCCGCCAAGAAGTCGCAGGTGTTTTCAACGGCCGCAGACAATCAGCCGGCGGTTACGATTGCCATTTTCCAGGGCGACCGTAAGATGGCGCGTGATAACAAGTCGCTTGGCAATTTCAACCTTGACGGCATTCCTCCTGCGCCGCGCGGCGTTCCTCAGATTGAGGTTACCTTCGATATTGACGCCAATGGCATTCTCAACGTTTCGGCAAAGGATCTTGGCACTCAAAAGGAGCAGAAGATTACTATCACCGCCGCCGGCGGACTTTCCAAGGAAGAAATCGAGAAGATGCGCAAAGACGCAGAGGCTCATGCTGCCGAGGACGAGAAGCGCCATGAGGAGGTTGAGGCTCGCAATAAGGCCGATTCGCTCGCATTCCAGGTTGAAAAGACACTGAAGGATTCGGGTGATAAGATTGCCGCTGAAAAGAAGGCTCCTGTCGAGGCGGCCCTCAAGGCTCTCAAGGATGAGCTCGCAAAGCAGCCGTCAGCTCCGATTGCCGATATCAAGGCCAAGGAAGAGGCTCTTATGAAGGCAATGGAGCCTGTAGCCCAGGAAATGTACGCTTCGGCGCAGGCTAATCAGCAGCCCGGTGCACAGCCGGGTGCAAACCCTGAGCCGCCGCCCGCCAGCGAGCCCAAGAAGGACAAAGGCGGAGACGATGTTGTTGATGCTGACTTCACTATGAAGTAAGTTAGGAGTTAGGGGTCAGGAGTCAGTTTTAGAAATTAATAACTAACGACTAATAACTAACCGCCTGCCACTAACGACTATCCCATATATAAAAAAAATTTAAACTGAAAGGAAAATAAAATCATGAAGATTAGACCTTTGGGCGATCGCGTCCTCGTAGAGCCCACCGAGGAAAAGGAACAGACCGTAGGCGGAATTATCATTCCCGACTCGGCAAAGGAAAAGCCTATGCAGGGCACGGTAATTGCAGTTGGCAAAAAACTTGACAAGGACGGCAAAGAAATTGCGTTCGATGTGGCTGCCGGCGATACAGTCCTTCTGCCTAAGTACGGCGGTACCGAAGTGAAGGTTGACGGCAAGAAGCTCCAGCTCGTCCGCGAGGAAGATCTCCTCGGTGTTATTGAAAAGTGAAGAATTGAAAGGTACAAATAATCATGGCTAAGCAGATTAAGTTCGACGCAGATGCGCGTCAGAAGATTCTCGCAGGCGTAGAAAAGCTTTCAAGCGCCGTTACTTCAACGCTCGGTCCGTCAGGACGCAATGTCATTATCGACAAGAAGTTCGGCTCGCCTCAGATTACAAAGGACGGTGTTACCGTAGCCAAGGAAATCGAGCTTCCCGATCCCTTTGAAAACATGGGCGCTCAGATGGTTAAGGAAGTCGCTTCCAAGACCAATGATGTCGCTGGTGACGGTACGACCACCGCTACTTTGCTGGCGGAGGCAATTTACCGTGAAGGTCTCAAGAACCTTACGGCAGGCGCAAACGGTATGGCTCTCAAGTCCGGTATCGACAAGGCGACCGAGGCTGTTACCGCTTCAATCGCGAAGCTTGCCAAGAAGGTCAAGTCTGCCGACGAGATTACGCAGGTTGCAACAATTTCTGCAAACGGCGACATCGAAATCGGCAAGATGATTTCCGATGCTATGGACAAGGTCGGCCAGAACGGCACAATTACTGTTGAAGAGGCTAAGACTCTCGAGTCCACGCTTGATGTTGTCGAAGGTATGCAGTTTGATAAGGGTTACCTCTCGCCATACTTCGTGACCTCGCCCGAGGATATGGAGTGCGAGCTCGAGAATCCCTTCATCCTTCTGTTCGAGAAGAAGATTTCAAATCTTCAGGATATGCTCCCTCTCCTCCAGGGCGTAGCCAAGACGGGCCGTCCGCTTATGATTATCGCCGAGGATGTCGAGGGCGAAGCTCTTGCTACGCTCGTGGTTAACAAGCTTCGCGGCACCTTCCAGGTTTGCGCCGTCAAGGCTCCCGGCTTCGGTGACCGTCGCAAGGCTATTCTCGAGGATATCGCTATTCTTACCGGCGGCAGCCTCATTTCGGAGGATATCGGCGTCAAGCTTGAGAATGTCACGCTTGAAATGCTCGGCCGCGCAAAGAAGGTCGTTGTCGACAAGGACAACACGACGATTGTCGAGGGCCTTGGCAAGAAGGGCGACATCAGCGCTCGCGTAGCTCTTATTAAGAAGCAGATCGAGGAGACAAGCTCCGATTACGACCGTGAGAAGCTTCAGGAGCGTTTGGCTAAGCTTTCCGGCGGCGTGGCGCTCATCAAGGTCGGCGCCGCTACCGAGGCAGCCATGAAGGAAAAGAAAGACCGCGTGGATGACGCTTTGCATGCAACGCGTGCAGCGGTTGAAGAGGGTATTGTACCTGGCGGCGGTGTTGCTTATCTGCGCGCTCAGAAGGCTGTTGAGGCTCTTGAGCTCGAGGGCGACGAGAAGGTCGGTGCGATGATTATCGCCCGCGCCATTGAGGCTCCCCTGCGCAAGCTTGTGAACAACGCCGGCCAGGAGGCCGCTCTCGTAATCGCCAACGTTAAGAAGGCGACTGGCAACAACGGTTACAATGTCCGCACGGGCGAATATTGTGACCTTCTCAAGGCCGGTGTCGTCGATCCTGCCAAGGTGACACGTTCGGCTCTTCAGAATGCCGCTTCAATCGCCGGTCTTCTTTTGACCACCGACTGCATGATTACCGACCTTCCTGAAAAGAAGGAAGGCTGCGGTTGCGGCGGTCACGGCGGTGCGCCCGATATGGGCGGAATGATGTAATAAATAACATATCGCTACTGCAGGAGGCTTCGTGGAGACACGGAGCCTCTTTTTTTATATGGGGACACTCCCCATTTTCTGTGGGGACACTCCCTTTTTTTTCGGGGAGTGTCCCCATGGGGATAAAGGGGAGTGTCCCCGTGTGTAACTGTTCAATTTGACAGTAGAGCGAAGATTTTGATAAAATGTCGCAACTTTTCGGCGATCTATGTGGGTCGGTCCGGTGGGTAATTATTGATTTTTGACAGGAAGGAGCGGAAAAATGGCAATGAACAGTCAGTTGCTGGCGGTCGTTCAGAACATAGAAGCAGAACGCGGAGTAAGCCGCGAGATCGTTTTGACAGCGATAGAGCAGGCCATCAGTCAAGCGGCGCGTAAGAATCGTGATGTTACAAATGATTTACGCATTGTTATTGATCGTAAAGATTTATCTCTTCATGTTTACGATACTCTCGTCTGCTCCGATGAAGATTCCGGTCCTGGTTTCATTTCTCTTGCCCGCGCCGCTCGCTTCAACAACGGCAATCCTGTTAAGGAAGGGCAGACCATTGAGGTCGAAATGCCAGCATCGCGCCTTGGTCGTATTGCGGCGCAGACTTCGCGCCAGATGATTATGCAGAAAATACGCGAGGCCGAGCGCACAAACACCTTCTCTGAATACCGTGACCGCATTGGCGATATCGTTTCAGGAACTGTTTCGGCGATTGCACATCGCGATATCTATGTGACCGTCGGCAAAGTTGAGATGATTCTGCCGGCCAAAGAGAGTATACATGGCGAAAGTTTCCAGGTAGGCGATTCAATTCGCGCTATTATCCTCCGGGTCGATCCCGAGGCTAAAGGGCCGAGCGTTGTACTTTCGCGTGCAAGCGGCAAATTCCTCGAGGCTCTCTTCCGTCTTGAAGTAAGTGAAATCGCCGACGGCGTAGTGGAAATCATGGGTGTGAGCCGCGATCCGGGCCGTAGAGCAAAACTTGCAGTGCGCACTTCCAACGAAAATGTCGATCCTGTAGGCGCCTGTGTCGGTCAGCGTGGCAGCCGCGTGAGGACGATTGTAAGCGAGCTTTCCGGCGAAAAGATCGATATTGTTCGCTGGCATGAGGATATCCGCCAGTATGTTGCCCAGGCGCTCGCCCCCGCCAAATTCGAGTCAATCGAACTCGATCCCGTATCTTCAAATCAGGTTAATGTGGTGGTTCCCGCCGAGCAGTATTCGCTCGCTCTCGGCAAGAATGGTCAAAATATCCGCCTTGCCACAAAACTTACCGGTTGGCATATTGAAGTTATCAAGTCGATGGCTACAGCCACATATGAGGATCAAAAGGCTGCGGCGATTAAAGAATTGGCCGAAACGTTCTTTGTTTCAACGGCGGTTGCCACGAAGATTGTTGAGGCCGGTTATCTTACGGTCGAGGGCATCGTAGCCGATGACGAAGCAAGCTTTATTACGCAATGTGTGCTTGATGAGGTGACAGCGAAGGGTGTATACGCTGCAGCACAGGCGGTAGCCGCCTTGACTGGAGCAGGCGGCAGTGAGGATTGAGTTTTCCGTTTTGAGGTACAGTTTTTGAGGGTCAGCATATGAGAGTATATGAATTAGCCAAAGAGGTGGGCGTAACAAGCGCCACGGTTCTTAAGGTGGCTGCATCATGCGGAGCCGAGGTCTCAAGCGCCATCAGTTCAATTGTTGAAAGCGATCTTGCAGCTCTTAGGCTTGCCGTTTCGCAGTCTCAAACGTCTGGTGATGTCGAGTCGGTGCGTTCGGCAAAGCGTGCAAAGGCAAGCGATCTTCGCGCAAAGGCTATCGATGCCGACAAGGAAAAGCTTTCAGCGCATTTGGCAACGGCAAAGGCCGCCGCCGAGGGCAAACTTGTACGTCTTGCTCCCGCCGTACCTCCTTCTCCGGCAAAGCCGGCTGCCGCGCCGGCAACCCCCAAGGCTTCTGCTCCGGCCGCGAAGGCGCCATCTGCTACCACGGCGAAGCCTTCAGTTCCAAAGGCGCCCAAGATTATTGTCAAGCCTGCGCCTGCGGCACCTAAAATTTCCGTATCGACTGCACCGGCCAAGCCTGCTATCCGTATGGCTCCCGGCGTCAAGCCGTCAGTTTCCGCTCCAAGGACACCGGCAGCAGTGCGAGTTGGCCTTTCGTCGGCAGGCTTCAAGCCGCTTCAGCATGCCGCACCGCCGCCAGCGGTGAAAATCACAGTCGCCGCACAGCCTAAAGTGCGTCCGCCCAAGGTTGTCGATTACGACCAGGAGGAGCGCGGCAATCGCAAGGACAAGAAGGATCGCGATGCTCAGCGCGCATTTGACAAGCGTGTCATGCGTACGCCCGCACCGGCTCCGCAGCCAGGCGGCCGCATTAGCGTTAATGAAGACTCTCGCGAGATTTCAATCCGCGGAGCCGTCATCGTCAAAGATTTAGCGGCTAAACTTAATATAAAGCCCAACCGTCTTATTGCAGATTTGATGGCATTGAAGATTTTGGCGTCAATCAATCAGCGGGTCGAGCCAGATATCGCCACGAAAATTGCAGAAAAGTACGGTTTCAAGGTTACTATTGAGCATGCCCGCGACAAGGCGGCGGCAAAGCCAGTGCTGAAAGCTATCGATGCTGACGATTTGATACCGGAGGATGCGCCTGAAACGCTTAAGCCGCGCGCTCCTGTTGTTACATTCCTTGGTCATGTTGACCACGGCAAGACAACACTT
>JAZOTG010000043.1:0-1760 GCA_045657505.1 Kiritimatiellia bacterium
CGTTGACGCCCTGCAGCCACACGTGCTTCCCCGCGGCATTGACGAGTCGGTTCCCCTCGACGTGCAGCGCATCCGCCGCGCCGAGCCCCCCGGTCGTCGGCGCGACGAGTCCGACGGTCGGCTCGCGCAGCGTCGCGTGGAAGTCGTCGAAGTCGAACGTGCCCGCGTTGCAGCGGAACAGCGTCGGCATGTACTCGACGTACGCCGCGCCCTCGATGAGCTTGATGTAGCCGTGCCGCTCGGACCAGCCCGTGTCCTTGCCGAACGAGATGTTGGACGAGGAGAGCGTGTCGCCCGAGGCGCTCTTGACGTTGATCATCACGCGCGCATCGTACCACGACTCCGCGCCCTTGACGAGCCCGGATACGCGTCCGCGCATCGAGAAGTCTATCTGGTCGTAGGCCGCGAGGTTCTTCGGCAGGTCGAGGCGCCGGTAGACCATCGGCATCTCGCCCGGCGTCGTCTGCACGAGGCGGAGGAAGTGGTTGCCGTTCTCCTCGAGCGCCTCGCCGGCGCCGCCCCAGCCGTAGGGGCGACCGCCCGACTGCGTCTCCATGTCGCCGTTGACTATGAGCTCCGCGCTCGCGCCGAACGCGCACGGCGCCGCGAGAAGAACCGCCCACGCACACCGCCGAACCGCGCGCACCGCGCGCGCCGCCGCCACCCTGATTCCGTCCGTCGCTAGTTTCATGACGCTCTCCCTTAGGTTTTAGGATAGCATCATCATACCATTAATCCACGCGCTGTCAGCAAATTTTACGCAATAAATTTTCCGCTTGTTTTGCGCAACGCAAAAATGACGTCAGGCTGTCGTGGGACATGGAGCATGAATTCTCTAAATCGAAGAAGTCGCCAGGCGTCACGTGGCGCACTTGCGCACGTAGCAGGGCCTTGCGCAATCGTGAAATGTTATTTCATTTATCGGCAGAGGGTTGAATCGCGGAATGCCCTGTAAAACGCACGTTTCGTGGGGTGTGTCCCCATCCCGATTCAATTTCTCATTACATGTCAAGTAAAAACCGACATGGGATTGGGCATCCCCATGAAAGCCGCAACAGCAGCAGCAACCTTGCCAAATGTGCGTATCGTAGGATTTCCGCCAGGAGACAGGACACGATGCAGGTTAGGAGCTCGAATGCCCGTCTCCTGCGAAAGTCGCTGAAAGCCAATCCCCGCATTCACGAGATCGCGGAACATGACACCTCCAGTGGCGGTATCGCCGTTGACAATGGCACGTACAGCCTCGCGATAATACTCGCGGGCCATAGCAGGATCTTCGCGAAGATCCTTAAGAACACCCTCTTTATAATCAACTGCAAGAGCCATAATCATTTTCCTTTCCTTGATTTGTAGTCATTCCAGAACACAATGGACTTTGCAATATCTCTACGCTGCGTCTTCTTGTCACCTCCGCATAGCAGAATCACAAGCGTCTCGCCATCAAGTCCCATATAGACGCGGTAACCAGGACCAAAGAACAGGCGCAACTCCATTATGCCGCCAGCATCGGCAATTGGCTTTACATTCCCAAGATTGCCCGCCTCTATGCGAGCCAGATTGGCATAAACGCGAGCCCTCATTACCGATGATAGTCCCACAATCCATTCGTCAAACGGAATGCGGCCGGATTTCGCAACATACTTTTGAAGCACTATGTCCACGGCGCATATAATATCATATATGATACCATCTGGTCAAGTGGGTCATTTGCATTTGAAATGCGGACGAAATCTTATTCGAGCCTAGCGGGAAGGCGTAGG
>JAZOTG010000044.1:0-1559 GCA_045657505.1 Kiritimatiellia bacterium
CCGATTGCCGCTGTGCGGCTATCTACTACATAGATGATGCCCTCATAGTCTTGAGCAGCGATCATGGCGCTCTGGAAGGTGCCGGAGAGGCGAGAAGCGACGGTGATAACAACGGCTGTATCGCCTGCGGCAGCTACTTCTTCGAAGACTTCAGAGAAAGCGATCGGGGGAGCCTGACTGGTGGTGGGCAGTACATCACTTTCGATGAGTTTTTCGTAGAACTGCTTATGGGTGATGGTAACACCGTCAAGATATTCCTCGTCACCGAAATGAACGGTGAGAGGGACAATGGTGAAACGGTTTTTCAGTTTAGGATCGATATCGACGGTGGAGTCGATGATAATGCGGACGCTCATAGTGATTCTCCTTTACTTGTGGGGTGGCAGGCCTTCTTTGCTGATGGTCTGCAGTTTGGCGGCAATGAATTCCAGGGTTGCATAGAAAGCAGCACGATTTTCGTCGGTCATTTCATTGCCAACGGCTTCGATGGCAGCCTCTGCTCGCTTATCTACATATGCAGCGGCCTGAAGACCTTCATCGGTGAGCTTGATGAGAGCATTGTAGCGGTGGTCGCTTCCTTCGCGTAGGATGAGACCTTTTTCTTGCATTTCGGTGAGCACGCGCGATACCGCGGCTTTGTCTTTGTCGCAAAATTCGCAAAGTTTGGCGGAGGTAATTCCTTCGGGAAAGCGGCGGATGGCCATCAGATATTGGGCGAAGGCTCCTTTGTAGCCGTATTTGATCATTTCATCGCGTTCAATTTTTTGAATGTGGCGATTGATGCCGGAGATGACATAGGAAAATTGTTCAAAACGATTCATATTCGTATTCCTTGTGTATTGTCCTTGGTGTTTGTGGCGCAGAAGCAGTTTAGAAGAAGGAGGGATCTGCGCCGCGGGTGTTGATTTGATGCAAGTTGTTGACTTATCAACAAATGGATTATATAATAATAATGTTGATTTGTCAACAAATATTTTTCGGTGGCTCATCAGTAATTGTATAGCAAAAGAGTCATATATTAGGTAGAAAGTGATATGGATCGCTTTCTAAAAAAAATAATTGACAAATGGTGACAAAAAGAGTATTCTTATGAGAAATGCAAGTTAAATATTGGAAACTTGCAAAAACGAAAGTTTGAATATGTAAGAATATGTTAGGAGAGTTTTGAAAATGAGTTTTAAGAATCAGTATTTGAATGAATTGATGGAGACTGTGAAAAAACGCAATCCCGGCGAGCCCGAGTTTCATCAGGCCGTTCAGGAGGTTCTGGAATCTCTGGAACCCGTTGTGGAAAAACGTCCCGATTTCATTGAAAAGGGTGTTCTGGAAAGCATTGTTGAGCCCGAGCGTATCATCAAGTTCCGTGTTCCGTGGGTAGATGATCAGGGTAAAGTACAGGTAAACCGCGGCTTCCGTGTACAGTTTAACTCCGCGATCGGTCCTTACAAGGGCGGTCTGCGTTTCCATCCTTCCGTTTGCGAGAGCATTATTAAGTTCCTTGGCTTCGAGCAGACCTTTAAGAACTCTTTGACCGGCTTGCCCATGGGCGGCGGCAAAGG
>JAZOTG010000045.1:0-5646 GCA_045657505.1 Kiritimatiellia bacterium
CGCTGTGGCCGGCAAGCAGAGACGTCAATTCAGCCTTCTTTATCGACAGCTCGGATTCCAGGGCGGCATTGGCCGTCTTTGCATTGCGGTACACGTTAACGCGCTTCTGGAGTATTTCAATCTCTTTTTTCCGTGAAGCGATATCGGGCGAGTGTACAACAAAGAGTATCTCGCCGTTGTTGACGCGTTGGAGCGAACGGGCTTTGATTTCAAGGCGTCCTGCAGCCGGCGCCGCCACTATTTCTCTCGCCTCAGGACAGAGTTCAAAACGCCCCTGGAATTGCGTTTCGGAGTTTCTTTTGCGCGTGCGGGGATGGATCGTTGCAAGACCGCTGTTCTTTTCTGCGGATTCTGTTATTTCAACGGATTTTAGTGACGAGTGTTTGTTGCTCGCGCTTGCACACGCACCTCCCTTGCCGTTGGCGTGCGAATCCTTGCCGTGGCCGTGGCCGTGGTCGTCCTTGTGCTTATTATGTTCGTCATGCTGGTGCTTCTCTGCAGGGTCGTGGTCGTGGCCGTGGCCGGCGCAGTTTTTATGCTCATGCGCGGCAAGCTGCGCTACCGTGGCGATTATTGCGGTGAAAATTGCAGTTTTCATGGCGGGTTATTTGTCTTGAGTGTTGAATTTTTTTAGTTCGGCTTCAGCCAGGGCTACAGCCTTGCGCCAGCGTATTTCTTCGAGGGATTGAATAAGAATTTCTTCGCGAATTGATATATATTCTAGAGGGGATATTTCGCCGGCCTCGAGAAGCGACTCGGACAGCTTCTCTTCTACGCCGTCGGCATCCTGCGCGGGGGACGGCGGATGCGAAAGCAGGTTGGCTAGCGCGGCCCATGCCTGATAGGCTTTTATATTGATTTCATACCATGTGCCGACAGCCTCTTCCCGGGCTTCGTCGCGGTGCGCCTGAGCCTGTGCAATGGCCTGGCGGTTGCGGTTCCATGCCGGTATTCTCGCTCCCGCCAGCAGGCCTATTCTGTCGCTGCCTTCTTCATTGCCGAATGCGGGCCCGATTTTAAGGTCGGGGTACTGCTTGCGGATTTCGGAGAGCAGTTCAGCTTCGCTCAGATCGATTTTTGCAAGTGCGGCTTTCACGGCGGGATGCGATGCAAGCCGTATCGGGTCCGGCGCCTCGGGGAGAGATGAATTTGTTTTATAGGGCTTGAATGAAATCTTTATGTCAACATCGCCTTTCAGCCCGGCAAGAAGTTTGAATTCTCTTTCCAGCTCGCAGCGAGAGTTTTCCATCTCAATGAGCATATGTTTGCGTTCGTGTATTTTACGCATTATGCCGTTTAGCTGTGAGAGCGAATATTCTCCTGTGGACTGGAGGGCTCTGATGTTGTTTATGGCCTGCGTTATTTGTCCGTTGCGGTCGAACTCTTCGAGCAGAGCCTTTTCTTCCGCGGTGAATGCAAGTGCGAGAATCGACTTTTCCGCATCTGCAGAAATCTCTGTTTCAGCGGCTGTAATCGAGGAGAGCTCTGCCAGATGATATGCCTCAGCCGCTTTTTTTGCGGCCTTGTTCGCGCTGGAAACGGGAATTGTAAACGTGAATCCCGCGCCGCCGAGAAACGGATTGTCGGACGGGTTTACAATTCGCATAAGGTCGAAATCGAGCTCGGGGTCCTCCCACCAGCCCGTTTGCACGGCGACATCCTTTGCCCCTGCCGCTCTAAGGCGCATCAAGTTGAGATTCGCATTGCCCACGCTCGCCAACGCCGCAGCATCCGCCGGCGAGGTTATTGTGACAGAGGAGGGTTTGTTTCCAAGCTGCTCCTGCCAGTCGATGCCGGGGAGTGGCTTGTAGCTCCTGCACCCTGAAAGATGGATGCAGGCAAGTGCAGTGGTAAATGCAGCTGTCGTGAAGAGTTTCATCAGACTTCCTTTGAATAGCCGGTTCCGAAGGCTTTGGCCGCCGCCGGTAAAATAATCAGGCTGAGTACGGTTGCGCTTAAAAGCCCGCCAAACTGGACGACTGCAAGCGGCGAGAGAAGTTCGCCTCCCGGTTTCGCGGCTGAAAGAACTATGGGGACAAGCCCGATTGCCGTAGTTGCCGACGTGAGGATGATCGGCACCATGCGCTCCTCTGACCCGCCGCGAATCGCCTCTTCGGGAGGAACGCCTTTTTCAATGCGCTCACGATAGCAGTTTAAAAGAAGTATGCCGTTCCGCAGAAGAAAGCCTGCAACGGTTACAAGACCGATGAGGGAGGATACGGAGAGGACACCGCCGGAGATCGCGACCGCCGCCACGGAACCTATAAGACCGAGCGGAATGTTAAAGAGAGTGATGAACGCGGCCTTTGTCGAGCGCAGTGCAAAGACAAGCAACAGGAATAAGATTACACTCAATGCAACGCCAGCAATTCCAAGGCTTTTAGCCGCACTTTCCTTTGCCATATAGGAGCCGCCGAATTCTATAGAGGCCCCGTCGGCAGCGGCGAGAGGTGCAAGTTCGCGGCGAAGGAGTTCCACGACATCTCCCAGATTGGCGCCGTCTGTTAGATTGCATGTGACGAGAATTTTGCGCCTGGACGATTCCCTTAAAAGGAGGTTGGAAGATTCTACCTCGTTCACGTTCGCAATTTCGGAGAGCCTGACGCGTTTGCCCGATTTAGAGCTGAGAAGGAGCGACTCAACAGTAGATTTGCTGTATTTGGATTCATCGCCAGCGAGCCGTACGGTAATCATGCGCTTGCGGATGCCGTTGCGAACCTCGCCGACGGTCAGTCCGTTGAATGCGGCCGAAACCTGCTCTCCCGCTTCTTCGAGAGTTATGCCCGATTCGGCCAAAGCGTCAAGATCGTATGTAATGCGCAGCGTCTGAACTGTGATTTCTCGGTTGGCTCTGACGTCCGTCACCTGGCCAATGCCGTCAAGACGCTGTTTTATTTTGTTTGCGGTCTTTCGCAGCCGTTCAAGGTCTTCGCCGTATATATTGACTGCAAGCTCCGCCTCGGAGCCAGAAAGAACGGCGCTGATACGGTGCGCAATAGGGTAGCTGACGGCTATTGAGGCTCCGGGAATGGCGGAGACTGCCTCGCGGATGTGCTGCTTTATCTTTTCAGCATCGCTGTTTATGTCTATGCGGATGACAAATTCTGAACTCGACACGGGCTCCGCGTGTTGATCTCTTTCGGCGCGTCCGGTGCGCCGTGTGACGGAAAGAACGCCGTCTATGGCTTTGAGTGCCGGCACAGCTGCCTCGCTTATTCTTTCCGTCTCATGCAAGGACGTCCCCGGCGGCATGGACAATATCACATTGTATGAATCTTCACGGAAGGGAGGAAGGAAATTCGAGCCGAACGAAGTGGCGATGTAGACGGCAGCCGCTGTTGTTGAAAGCGCGAGCAAAATCGCTGTTTTGGGGAATTTGAGCGCGGCTGAAAGCATCGGCCTGTAAAGTGTTTTCATTATTTTCACGCCCAGCGGAGCGGAAGGCTCGGAGGGCGCGCTGCAGGACGATGCTGTTTTTTTCGCGCGGATGTTCGCGAACAGAAGGCGCGAGAGGGCAGGGACAATTGTAGCCGCGCAAACGAGCGAGGAGACAAAAACGCAAATGTAGGATAGAGCGAGAGGACGGAAGAAACGGCCTTCAAGGCCTGAAAGCATCAATAACGGCGTAAATACAATTGCAACGGTTATCGTGGAGAAAATGACGGAAGGCGCCACCGATGTGGATGCAGAAACGATGACACGCGGCACGGGAAGTCTTGATTCCGCCGGCAGTGCGGAGTTTTCGGCAAGTTTACGGCGAATGACTTCGGTGAATATGATGGCAGCGTCGACAATGTCGCCGACGACCACGGCAAGTCCGCCGATTGTCATGACATTGATTCCGAGTCCAAGCGACGGAAAAAGTGCGATGCCGGCGAGGATTGAAAGCGGCATTGTGCACAGTACGATGAAAATCGTACGCAATTCAAGAAGTGTGACGAGGAGGACTGCCACCACTATCATGGCAGCGTCACCAACCACTTCGCTTCCGCCGCTAATCGACTTTGCTATGAAGTCGGACTGACGGTACGAGTCGGTGCTCACTGTAATGCTTTTTGCTTCGGGGCTGCAGGCAAAGTCGGCGAGAACCTTTTCTATCTTCTTCGTAAGTTCCGGCGTGTTTCCGCCAGGGGCTTTTTGAATGGAAAGCACTACAGCTTCTTTGCCGTTGAACGAGGCGCTGCCGCGCCGCGGCACGCCCTTTACGTTGATGTCGGCAATTTCTCCTAAACGCAGCGAACCGCCGCTCGGAAGCGGAACCGGGCATCTGCGTAAGGCGTCAAGCGTTTCCGCGCGCGCAATTTGATTGATGGGCACTTCGCGCGATGCGATGTTTTGAATGTAGCCTGCGCTTAAGTATGTTTGCGTAGAACGCGCCGCATCGATGATTTCAGGAAGGGACAGGCCTCTTTGGGCTGCTTTTTCCGGATCGAGAGCTATGCGGAATTCGGGAAGCCGTGCGCCAATTACGGCGACTTCGCCGATTCCTGGGATGCCGAGCAGACGGGTGCGTAAATCGTATTCCGCTAATTCGCGCATTTCAAGCGCCGATACATGCTCATCGTTGGAGGTGAGGGAAACGAGCATGATTTCGCCGGTTACCGAAACGAGCGGCGTTATTTCGGCGTGGGCTTCTTCCGGGAGCGTTTCTTTAACGCGGGCGAGCCTTTCAAAAACATCGAATCTTGCGCGTGAGAGGTCGGCATTCCAGTCAAAGTCAATCCAGACGAAGGAAAGGCCCCCGCTTGAACTTGCCCGAATGTTTGACACCCCGGGAACGCCGTTTACAGCGGACTCTATCGGTATGGTTACAAGTTGCTCTACTTCGTCCGCGCTCAGACCTCCGGCCTCGGTTTGGATTGTTACGCGAGGCACGGAAATGTCGGGGAAAATGTCGACTGGAAGGGTTTGGACAGCCTTGTATCCGGCAAACGCTATCAAGAGAAAGGCGGCTATGACGACTTTGGGGTTAGATGTGGCAAATTCTAATATGCGCTTCATTAGATTTCAAGAGGCGTGGAGGTTGTAGGTTTTGCAAAAGATGCGGGACAAAAACCATATGCCATGTTAATAGCAATATTCAGCGGAAAAATGTTTTTTGCCTTAATTTTTTTCATTTTACTATAGACAATTTATGTAGAATTTTATCAAACGCAGTTTATTTTCGTCAATAAGCCTCCGTGGGGACACTCCCCCGTTGCGCTGGGGACACTCCCCATAACAACAGGGAGTGTCCCCATGGATTTTCTGTCAGAAGCCTATTGGCATACTTGCGCGAGTACCCCGTCATTTCGCATACATCATCGAGAATGAGTCTGCGCTTGTCAGGTTTTGACGCTTCATATGCACGTCGTTTTGCTCCTATGTATTCGTTTGTGGCTATTCGAGACATGCTCATACTCCTATGATACCAAGAGTGTCCAGTATTTGACGAACGGGCTCGTCGGAAATCTGGTTCTGATTTCAAAAGAGTGTCCACTATTATAACGAACTGCGAATTTCCGGGAAATTTGGTGGTTTTATTGTGGATGTTTTTACAAGATGATATAATTTTAACAAGTGGTAAAATCTATCCATAGCTTTAGTTTGTCAAAAATAATAATTCCGCTGGTTTTTGGCATAGCGATGTCAGCTCCTCATGCACAT
>JAZOTG010000046.1:0-4134 GCA_045657505.1 Kiritimatiellia bacterium
CGCTTGGCCTCCGACTTTTCATGCGGCATCTCATAGCGACCCGAAGCGGTAAAAAGCTCATAGCAGGTAATAAGCACCGCCTGCGACAGATTTATGGACGTATAGCCGGCATCGACAGGAATGCGCACAAGATGCGTGCACTGGGCGACCTCTTCATTCAGAAGGCCCTTGTCTTCGCGGCCAAACACGATTGCGACCTTGCCCGTGGCTGCAAGAGCAAGAATGTCGGCGGCGCAATCTCGCGGAGCTTTCACATGCTGGCGGTAAAGGCCCTCACGGGCTGTAGTGCCGACAACTGCAATGCAATCGGCAACAGCCTCTTCAAACGAGGCGAACTCCTCGCGGGCATTCATTATATCGGTTGCATGAACAGCCATACGCTCACCCTCGTCCCATGCATTTTGCAAATTCGGCGCGGCAAGCCTGAGTTTGCGAATGCCCATATTTGCCATAGCACGGCAGGCCGAACCGACATTGCCTGTATACAGCGTCCCTACAAGCACCACGTAAATGTTATCAAGAGGATTCATTTCAACGTTTACCTTCGCTCAAAATTCCATTAAAAACAAGAAGGTAATCGTCGCCTTTCTCATTAACGAGATAAACAGAGCACGAAGTACCATTTGCATGATACAGCCATTTGCCGTCGGACGATTTGTACATAGTGCCCGTGCGGAGCATATTTAGGCACTGATAGCCCATAAACGAACCTCCGTCGGGCAGAATAACATCGACGGCCAGCCTCGAAGACATATCGAGAGTCTTGCCGTTCACGGGCGAAATAAACTCCGTTTTACGGGCCTTTTCAAGCTGCCCGTAACGGACCGTTATCATATTGCCGACGTCATCTACAAAACTGCTCGTCTGCTGAGCGACAAAACTGTTGCACCCTGCGAGTAAAACCGATAATGCGGCTATTGCTGCTAATATATTCTTCATAAGGCCGAAAGCTTCTTTGCGACAATTCCGCCGACAATCTTTGGATCGGCCTTGCCTTTTGAAAGTTTCATAACCTGCCCGACGAAGAACCCTGCCGCTGCCTTTTTGCCGTTTTTGAAATCCTGCACGGGCCCGGGGTTGGCGGCGATAGCCTGATCGACAAGTGTCTCAAGCGCCGAAAGATCGCTGAGTGCGCCAAGACCGCGCTCGCGGACGATCGCCTCGGGGTCGCCCCCGTTTTCAAAGATTTCAGGAAGAAGTTCCTTGAGCGTGGGGCCGTTAATCGTGCCGGAGGCGGCAAGTTTGACGAGAGATGCATACGCCTGCGGCGTCATTGCGCATTCGGAAACGGTTTTACCCGAAGCGTTCATGAGAGCCATGACATCGGACATAAAAAGATTGCACAGCATCTTTGCTGTCTTTTTGTCGAGCCCCTTTGCGGACGCCTCGAAATAATCAGCGTTGGACTTGTGCTGGGAAAGCACCTCGGCGTCATATTCGGCAATGCCGTATTCCTCAACCATGCGCGCACGGCGCAAATCGGGATTTTCGGGAAGGAGACCCTTCCACTGCGCAATCTGCTCTTCCGAAAGCTCGACCGGCACGAGATCGGGCTCGGGGAAATAGCGGTAATCGTGAGCGTTTTCCTTGCTGCGCATGGACGAGGTCTCCATGGCTTCAGCATCCCAGCGGCGCGTTTCCTGCACGATCGGCACCGAACGGATAACGCACTCGCGCTGACGGGCGGCCTCATACAAAAGAGCTGCGTGAATGCCGCTGAAGGAATTCATGTTCTTTATCTCGACCTTCGTGCCGAGTTTATCGGACCCCTTCGGACGGATGGAAATGTTGACGTCGCTGCGCATATTGCCTTCTTCGAGGTTGCAGTCGGAAACGCCCGCGTAAACAAGCATTTCCTTGAGCGCAGTCAAATAGGCGATAGCTTCGTCGGCCGATGAGATATCGGGCTCGGAAACGATTTCCATGAGCGGAGTGCCGCCGCGGTTAAAATCCACTCCGGATGTCGTAGCGTAGTGATTGATTTTAGCCGCATCCTCTTCAAGATGAATATGATTGATGCGGATGAACTTTTTGCCGCCATCGGCCGTAGTAATCTCAACACCGCCGCCGATACACAAAGGACTGCCGTTTTCGGATATCTGATAGTCTTTGGCCATATCCGGGTAAAAATAATTCTTTCTGTCAAATGTTGCATGACGGTTAATCTCGCAACCGAGCATAAGACCGCTCATGACAGTAAGCTTAACGGCTTCCTTGTTCATTACAGGAAGCGCCCCGGGATAGCCCAGACAGACGGGACACACATTTACATTAGACTCGCACCCCGTTTTTAGACGGCAGGAGCAAAACATCTTAGTACGCGTCTTGAGCTGTACATGCGTTTCAAGACCGATTGTATTTTCAAATTCCATATTTGTTTATTATACCATAATTTTTCTTTAATTTATAGCGCGCGATGCAGGGGTCACGCCCGCTTCCGCAACGCGGCGGCAAAGGCACCGTCGCATTGAGACTGAAACGGGACAGACTCCACGGCGTCAATAAACACGAACTCTTTATGACGCAGCAAGAACGCCTCCACTTGAGAGGCATTTTCCTCGTTTTCGTTCGAACACGTCGAATAAACCAATCTGCCGCCAGGAGCAAGGCGCCGTGCGCAGGCGTCTAAAATATCGGCCTGCAAACGGACTAGCTGCCCGAGTTTTTCCTCGCTCCAGTTCCAGCGGGCATCGGGCCTGCGCCTGAAAACGCCCGTATTGGAACAAGGAGCGTCAACAAGGATCTTGCTGTACTGCGTATTGTCCATCTCGGATATTACACGAATATCAACGCCTGTTCTGCGGATATTCTCTTCAAGCCGACGCCTCCTTTTGGGATTAATCTCGCATGCCACCACATTAGCGCCGCGCCAGGCCGACTGGACAGACTTGCCGCCGGGGGCCGCGCAGGCATCGAAAATGACGTCTCCTCTATGGATATCGAGCAGTTCCACGGCATGGCGGGTGGCCGGATCTTGAACAATAAACGCACCCTCGGCAAAGCCCTCCACGTCCTCGACTTTCGTCCCGCGGGCAAGCGCGGCAAAACTTCCATCGGGATATGCAAGAAACGTCTGCGCCGGCTCGTTATGCCAGGCGGCGAGCTGCGCTGCCCCGTCATCGCCGAACCTGTCGACCCAACGCCTTACAATCGCTCCCGGAAAACTCTCCCTCACTTCAAGCGGGCTTTCGGAAATCATTCTTTCCATTTCGCCGCGCCGCCTGAGCAGATTGCGCAAAACACCGTTTACAACTTTGACTACACCGGGATTGCCCGATATCTTAGCTGCGTTTACAGTCTCGTTGACAGCCGCAAAATCCGGTATGGACGGCATATATAGAATCTGGGCGGCGCCGATGTACAGCAAAGACTCGAGCTCGCCCTTGGGCCATTGCGAAAGAAGTCCGCCAAGCACTTTCCTCAACGGCCTGAGCCGCCTTATCGCCGTGTAGAGAATGTCTTGGGCAAGAGCCCTGCCTTCTGAGCGCGGCAGGAGATCGGCCGGGAAATCTTTTGTGGCAAGCCACCGCGACATGGCAAAAGCCGCCGCTCTTCTTGAATTGACCATATTTACACTCCTTCAAAAAATTCTGTCACGCGCCCTATCAGTTCATCCGCCGCCGTTACGGTATGGACGCTTGCGGGGATGGACCTTCTGAAAACCGAACCGTAATTTTTGGTGACGAGACGCGGATCGGTTACAACAACTACACCCCTGTCCCGCTTTGAACGGATCAAACGCCCGAAGCCCTGCCTGAATTTGATTACGGCTTCAGGCAGCGCGTAGTCCCTGAACGAGCTTCCGCCGTCGCGCTCGATTTTTTCGGAACGGGCCTCAACAACCGGATCGCCCACCTGAGCAAACGGCAGGCGTGTTATAACTACGCACGAAAGCGCCTCGCCGGACACGTCGACGCCCTCCCAGAAAGACTGCGCGCCGAAAAGAACAGTGCCGCACTGCGAACCTGACGTCCTAAGGTGCTGCGTCATCAACTCGCGAGGAACGCCCTCGCCCTGGACAAGAAGCTCTATACCCGACTTCTCAAATGCTTCGCGGGCAGATAGGGCTACGGAATTCATCATCTCGTAACTCGTGAACAGCACAAGCGCGCGTCCTTTCGTGGAAGTCGGAGG
>JAZOTG010000047.1:0-11665 GCA_045657505.1 Kiritimatiellia bacterium
TCGGCGTCGATGTAGAGTCTGTTTCGCGCAATCTTTCCGAGGAATTCACATTTGGCGTTTTTTCGCCCGATGAACTTGAGCTTGCGACGGCGGCGCCCAATTCGTCGCAGGCGATCATCCGTTTCTGGTGCGCCAAAGAGGCCGTGTCCAAGGCGCTCGGGACAGGTATACGCTATTCTCCGAAAGAAATGGTGATAACAGGCTATCTGCCCGACTCTGGCAACATTACGATGAGGTTGACTGGAGCGTGGCTCGAGGTTTTCAAAAATTTCACGGGGCGCGATATCCCTGTTTCCACGAAGATAATGCGCGATCACGCGCTCGCTTTTTCATTCATTCCCGCATCACTGTTCAATGAAAATTGATTTTCCCGAGTACGCCTGCGAGTATTCAAAGCGTCTTGCGCATGTTTCGAAGCGTTTCGCCAGGCAGGTTTACGATTCTACCGCCGATCGTGTGCGGGTTGAAGGCGACGGCTGCTACGGCCCGGACCCGTTCGGTGAATTGACCCACGCCTCCAAGTGTTACGGTCTGAAGCAGCGCTTCCCCGACAGGGTGCTTGTGATGACATCGGAGAGGTGTTTCATGAATTGCCGCCATTGCACAAGAAGGGGGCTGCTCGGCGCAGCGCAGGTCGTGAAAACGGCGGAGCAGCTTGCCGGTTGTGTCGCATACGTGAAGGCGCGTCCTGCCGTGCGCGATGTACTGCTCTCGGGCGGCGACATTCTTACCTTGCCCGACCGCGAAGTGATGCGTTTTGTCGATGCGTTCGCCGGACTCGATCAGATTGACGTCGTGCGCGTCTGCACGCGCGCGCTGTGCACCAATCCTGCACGCATTACCGACAGGCTGTCCCGTGCGCTGTCGCGTTCAAAAAAGGTCTGGGTGAACACTCAGTTCAACTGCGCAGACGAACTGACGCCCGAGGCTCGCGCCGCAGCGGCCAGATTGATCGACCGTGGCATTCCCGTTTCGTGCCAGACCGTGCTGCTCAAGGGCGTCAACGATTCTCGCGCAGAAATGATGCGCCTTCTTTCGGCTCTGACATCCGCGAGAATCAGGCCCTATTATGTTTTCATGTGCGATCCCGTGGCGGGAATAGACGGATTTCGAGTCCCAATGGAGAAGGCGCGCGATATCGAGCGGTATTGCGCCGAAAACCTCGGCGGATTGAGCCTGCCCCGCTTTGTCTGCGATGTGCCGGGAGCCAAGCGGAAAATACCGATATCGCAGATATGAGGCGGCCGTTTGCTATTCTTCGGACGACTGCTTGTAGCGTATTTGCTTCGCCGCCTTGGGTTTGCTGTTTTTAGAAACTGTGCTTTCCGCCTTTGTGGCATGCACGAGAATGGATTTCGTGTAGCCGGCGCGGGAGAGATAATTGCGCTGGAAAACCCATGTTGCGCGTTTGTTGGTGTAGTCCTCCTCCACAAGGAGATGAAGCGTCTCGTTTTTTGGGATTTTATGCTTCTCGAGCCGTTTGACAGCTTCTTGCGGAGTTACAAACTCGTCTTGGAATTTAAGGCCGTTGTTTGTGAATGTAATGAGCGGTTTTTTCGAATTATAAGAAAGTGACGATTCATTCGTCATGCATCCGGCAAAAAAGAGAAGGGAACTGTATAATGCCGTTCCTGCGAGTATGCTCAAAAGCGCGTTCTTTTTGCGCAGGTGAAAAAGAACCGTTACCCCTCCTGCAATGTACGGCCACGGTGTGCGCCACCGCAAGGCGCTGTATGAATAGATTATCAACGCGGCTATAATCAGCGGCGAAATTATCCTGCCGAGATTTTCCGCCCACGCGGGAGCTCCGTCTTTGCCGCCCGAAAACAGCATGAACGGCAGAAGCCTCATCAGAAATGTTATTCCGATTCCGACGCCTACAACACCGGACATGTAGAGTATTTCATTTTGCATTCTTGAAGAATCCTTTTACTTGGTCTGTGAAAATCACAAGAAAGAGCGCAACCATGGCGAATTCCATTCCGTTTGTGTATTTGCGTATGGCTTCGGGATCGGCTGCCGTCTGCAGCAGCGCGACGCAAAGTGCTCCGCAGGTGGTCCCGGCGACCCAGTATGAAAAGTTGAAGGCGGAGAGTGTTGTGCAGTAAAGTACGTATGATGGGCTGTCTTTATATTTGCTTGCGACTTCAAGCGCGTAATTTTCGTCGGTAAGCATATGGACGAGAAATGCTTTTTTGACGACAGGAACGCCTTTCCATTTGCCGAGCATGGAGAAGCCGTAAAACATGTAGCGGAAGTTGATCCCAAGAACGAGCAGGGCCATCGGCCATAGAGAAATTCGCTCCGAAACAGGCTGTATGATCGCGAAGTTGAATGTTCCTGACACGCAGAGGCTTGTCAGGAACGCCCACAGAGGCGATATGTCAAGCCCGGATTTTGCAGCGAGCAAAACACCCGCGACAAAGCCCATCGTGGAATAGCCCATGAGAACCGGAAGCGAGTCTACAAAAGCGCGCTGTACAACTGCCTTACGCCTGCGCATTTCTTTCGGCAAGGATTTTTTCGACACGCTCGGCATCCTCTACGGTATCTACACCCACGCCTTCGTCGTCAGTCTTTACTACGGCTATTTTAGCTCCCATCCACAATGCTCTCAACTGCTCGAGTTTTTCGGTTTGCTCAAGATCGCACGGCTTTTCAGACACGAAGCGCCTGAGAAAGCATCCGCGGTATGCGTAGATGCCGAGATGGCGCACATACAGACCGCTGCCGATATCGGGCTCACTGTCGCGATCGAACGGAATGGGGGCGCGTGAAAAATAAAGCGCGCCGCCGTCACGGTCGAGCACGACTTTGACAACTGATTTAGCGGCAAGGTCGGCGCCTGATTTGATCGGCGTCACCGCAGTCGCCATCGACCAGCGCTCGCCAGACTTGAGTTTGGCGACAAGAGCGTCGTTAAGTTTCGGGTCGATGAGAGGCTCGTCGCCCTGAATGTTCACAAGGATGTCGTCGTCGCTGAAATCTCCCGCCGCGCAGGCGATGCGGTCGGTGCCGCTGGGCAGTTCGCTCGGTGTCATAACGGCCTTGCCGCCGAATTCGGCGACAGCCTTTGATATCCTTTCGTCATCGGTCGCCACGAGAACATCATCGAGAGATGAAGCTTTTTTTGCGGCGTCGACTACCCATGCCACCAGCGGCTTGCCGCACAGAAGTGCAAGCGGCTTTCCCGGGAAACGGCTCGAACCGTACCGGCTAGGGATTATTCCTGTCACTTTCATTTGCAAAAGCCTCCACTTTGTTGAAAAACAGTTTTTTTAAAATGCCAAGTCTTTTCTCCTGCCGTTCAAGGGACCACATGGCGAAGTGCCATTTCCTGTCGAATCCGTACGCGCTCGGCAGATGGGGACAGAACGCCTCAAACCGGTCGCGCAGTACAGAGAGCTGCCAGCACATGGCGTGCGTCTTGTATTCGAACCCGTCCATAAAGCGCTCTGCAAGATCCTTCATGGCGACGGTATGCTTGCTGTGATATTTTTTAAGCGCTTCGGCAAAATGAGAAAGATAAAAATCGAATAGGCGCGTGAGATTCTCTTCGGTGTAGTCGAGGTCGGGCCAGCCGAGGCTGCCTCTGATGGAGCATGTCGAAACTTTTTTGGGGATTATGCGCGCAGACATTATATCGTATTCGAACTCGTATATTTCCTTGCCGACGCCGTAGAGCGGCGTCGAGGCTTCGGGGTCGAATTTTTTCATGGCCATGTTCTGCGCGGCGGCATCGCCCATCAACGACGAAAGGGCTAATACGACCTCCGTTTCTTCAATCAACGAATCGTCCGAATTGTAGAAATAGTTTTCGGGTATGGAATCGAGAGGCTCGCCTTCGCATCTGCGGCGGACGTACACATCGACGAGCCGTTTTCTGATCTGCGCGCGCCTGTGAAGTATCCGGTAGTCGCTGAGTGCAACGCCGAGAGCCTTAAAGGCATGTATGCGGGCGAGCATATAGCTTGAATACCCCTTTGCGGCGCGCGATAGGAGCTTTTCGATCATGCTCTGCTCGACCGGAGAACGGTTGGTTTTGTATACGATTTCGCGCGTGCGCCCCTTGCCGATCTCGGCGGAGTCGTCTTCGGTGCGCAATTCATACACATTGGCGTATTCGATTATTTCATCCTTGGACATCATCCTGCGCATGTTGGCCAGCAGGACTTTGCTCCTTTCGTCTGCACCTTCATGAAAGGCGGGGCGGCCTTCGAAAAACGTGGCGCCGGGCAGAGCGGTGCGCCTGTCGTCGAATGCCGGTGTAGAGCCCTCGCCTATGACGGAGTAGATTTCGCCCGTTATGTGCATATAGAGCGTTTCGATGAATCGCTTGCTCTTCTCGTCGGCGTATTCGGGGTATATCAAAAGTGATGCAAAGACGCCGACAAGCTCGTCGGCCTTCTGTATGGCTCCAAGCTGCCCGATTTTCTCGTTGATTATCTCGTCGTACAGTTTTTCGATTTCCGGCACGAGTTTTTCGATTGCGATGCCGCGTTTGAGCCCGAAAAACTCGACTTCGTGGTGCCCGCGGTATTTGCTCATACGCGCAAACGAGGTTTTGTTGCCTTCAAAGACTCCGACAATCTCTTTAAGGCCCTTTACGTAGCCGGTAAAGTCGCTTTGCGCCGATTCGGAAAAACGCTTGAATTCGGAAAAAGAGAGAAAGTGCACGCCCTTTGTGGAATGGTAGTAGTTGAGCGTTGTAGAGATGTGCTTTCTTGAGGCGGCAAGCGCGACGTTGATTTCGTTCAAAGTCCATGCCAGCGGCTTGACGCGCCATTCCTGGCCGAGCTGGTGGTAATGCTCAATTGTGCTGATATTGCGCTCGCCCATGACAATGTCGGACATGGTGAAGCCTGCGTTTGAAAGAAGCCAGGCATCGGCGGAAAAGAGGATTTTGCCGGAAATCTCGCGCTGAGATATTTCAATCTTGTCGTTAACCACATTCGCGCAAAGTATGCCATGCATCAGAGTCTCGCTGCGATCGCATGACGGTATGCTGGATATCTTCCAAAAGCGGCCGTCGAGAAGAGGGAACGCCGCAACCGAATGGTTGCCGGTTGTCATGGTGAAAACGTGTCCTTTGGATTTGGACCCCAATGCTTTCTTTTCGGTGATAAGTATGCTCGGATGATCTCCAAGGCGCGCGCAGACGGACTTCTCAAAAATATACGTGTCGGAGTCGATGTCCCAGGCTTCAAAGACGCGCTCACGCCCCATCGCCATGGTTTTGACGGTGGTCTTGCGCTTTTGGCCCGTCGATTTGACGCGCCGCAGGAAGTCTCTAATTGCGGCCATGCCCGCCTCCACACGAGCAGTGCGGGCCGTGGCCGCGTTGCCCTTTGCGATGTTGAGATTCTACGGCTATTAAATCTTCGGCGAGCGCGCCAACCGCGTCAAGTGACGCTTCATCGGCGGCCGCAAGGAGATTTTCAAGTGCAGGCAGGATGAATTTTTCAAATTCTTTTTTGCCGATTTGCGATAGCCTGCAAAATGCCCCGAGCGCCTGCACAAGCCTCTGTACCGCGGCGAACGGGAGAACTTCGGCAATCGAATCTCTTCCTCTGATTTTACCGTAGTACCGGGCAAGCAGGGTGCGTTCGCGGGGTGTCAATTCGGCGTACGGGTCGTAGAGTAGGGAGGCCAGATCGTATACGGCCGGGCCTAAGCGCATACCTTGAAAATCAATAAAGCGCATTTCTCCCGTTTTCCACAGAATATTGGTTGATTGGCAGTCGCGGTGAACGAGCTCGACCGGCTCGGACGAAAGCTTCTCCTCGACGGTTTTCAGCTCTGCAAGCACGTCTTCTCCGAGCGTCCGGTTATAGCGTTTGTCAAGACAGTGGGTCGCGAACAGATTGCGCTCCCATTCCCAAAGCTTGCTGTCGAAGGGAGGTTCAAGTTCAATGCCGTCAGTTTTTATGGAATTGAATTTTGCCAGGCTCTCCACCGCTTTGGTATAATCTTCAATGTTCATTTTGCGCTCGGAGCCGGCGTTTTCAAAAACGGTCGTTTTCTGCGACGGAACATCAGCAAGAACAGCAGGCACTCTGATGCCGTTTTTCGACAAAAATGCGGCATGCGAAGCATAGCGGGCGTTTTCTCCCCTGCCGGCGTCGTCGTAAATCACGGCAATTGCGCCGGGACCCATCGAGAAAAAGCATCTGTCGCTTCCTCTTGAAGAGAGGAATGAGATTCTTTCATTTTCGCGGCCGCACGCCTTTGCGGCCTCAATCAGCTGCGGCAGAAACTCAAATGCGCTGTCATCGCCGTCGGTGTTAAGCGCGACATACGAATCGATTGTGCCGGCATCGGTCCAGAGCATGGAATCCGGGTTAATGGCTTTTATGAAACAGCCGTCCATCATCGCTCTCTCGTATGCCTGCACGATCGAGGAGAACCCGGCAGGCTCGACATACCGGAGGATTTTAGAACGCAGAAGGGCAACGCCGCAGTAGGTGTATGTGCCGTGAAGCCCGCTGTCGGGGCTCTGCCAGCATGTTACATAGCCGCTTGCGCTTTCGACTTCGATTGTTCTCGGGCCTTCCTCTGTCACGAGGCATTCGCCTATTGCGTCATTGCTCCAGCAGGAGCGCCCGAGAGGGCAGTTGTCGACGCCTTCGAGCACGATGTCGCCGTTTACAAGAAAGAAGTCGTCATCGCCGATCCAGTCGCGCAGAGGGTTGAGCACGCCGCCGGTGCCGAGAATTTGCGACTCGTGGACGGCGCGGCATCCGTTTTCGCCGCACCACTTTTCAATTTGCTCGTGCAGATAGTGGCAGTTGACGGCAATATCGGTGACACCCCACGACCTGAGCAGTGCTACCATGCGCCCAAGCATCGTCTCGCCCCATACGGGCATAAGAGGTTTCGGGCAGGCCGCAGTAAGAGGACGCAGGCGCGTACCTAATCCCGCAGCAAGCACTATGGCCTTTTTTGCGTTCATGACAAGCGCCTCTCGCCGTGTTACCTGTAGACAGGCCTCTGACGCTGTGTTTTCATCTTGGGCTCCTCAAGATGAAGTTGATACCACAAGTCGCCGATGCTGGAATTGGAGAAGTGAGAGGGCCTGTTGTTCATAAGATGCTCATGATTGCGCCTGAGCGTGGCGTCATCGCTCGATTTGAGCGCATCGGTGAGAACTTTGAAGGCTTCATCGACCATTTCACGCTTCATGAGTATCCATGAATATGTCGCCGCCGGCAGGACATTCTGGTTGTAACGCACGCGCCGTACCGCCTTGCCGTATACTTTGCCGATTTCGTCTGTTGAAGCGCCGAGCATTTGCATGCGCGCAATTTTCATTGCCGCAAGCATCGGGTCGGCCATGATGATTTTGGGCATAAGTTCGTCGACCTTGGAGAATTCTTTAATCATCCAGTTGAGCTGAAACTGCGCCGTAGCCATTTGGCGGTCGATGAGCGGAATTAAAAGGCGGTATTTTGCAAGGTTGTTTGTTTGTTCAAGCGCCGCCTTTACAAATACGCGCATGTCATCGGCAAGTTCCTTTTGCGCGGCCTGCACGCTCCCCGGTGGGCGCATCTGCCAACGCTGTATTTTGGCTTGCAGTTTTTTTTGACCTTCAGCCAGAATGTTTTGGACGGCTTGCATTTCAAGCGTTATTTTCTTTTTGATAAAAAGGCCGAAAGCGAACTGAAACGCCAAAAAAGCGCCGACGGAGGCGGCAATGCTCCATCCAGCCGACCAGTCTGCAGCGAAGTATGTTGCGCAAAACGCACCGCACGAAATTGTTATCGCAATGAATATCGTAATCATAGTATGGAGATTATATCATATTATGCTATAATACGCTCTATGAGAATTTTGACAGGAATACAACCCTCGGGCAAGTTGCACTGGGGGAATTATTTTGGTGCGATGAAATCGATGTTCGACCTTCAGGAGAAGGGCGAGAATTTCATGTTTATCGCCAATTACCACGCAATGACCACAGTACGCGACGGCGCAACTCTGAGAGAGGCGACGCGCGATGTGGCGCTCGACTATTTGTCTTGCGGGCTCGACCCGGCCAAGACGGTCATCTATCGTCAGAGCGACGTGCCGGAAGTGCAGGAGCTTGCATGGTATCTTTCCTGTCTTACGCCAATGGGGCTTCTTGAGCGCTGTCACAGTTACAAAGACAAGATGGCGCGCGGTTTCGATGCCACCCACGGCCTTTTCGCCTATCCCGTTCTGATGGCTGCCGACATTCTCATAATGAATGCGGATATCGTGCCTGTCGGCAAGGATCAGAAGCAGCATCTTGAGGTAACGCGCGACATAGCGCAGAAGTTCAACAACGCCTACGGCGACATTTTCAAACTTCCCGACGCGTACATCCCCGAAACGGTCGCCACGATACTCGGCACCGACGGGCAAAAGATGTCAAAGAGCTACAATAACACAATCGGGCTTTTTGAAGAGCCCAAGGCCATCAAGAAAAAGGTGATGGCCATAGTCACCGATTCCACGCCGATGGAAGAGCCCAAGGAGCCCGAAGGCAATTTTGTCTACGAGCTTTACAAACTTTTCGCCACGCCCGAGGAGGTATCCGCCATGGCGGCGGCGTTCCGCGCCGGCGGCTACGGCTACGGGCACGCAAAAAAGGCTCTTTTAGAGGCCTATCACCGGTTATTCGACCCGTACCGCGCACGTCGCGAGGAGTTGGCAAAAGATCCATCGCTGCTTGAGGATATTTTGCGTGACGGAGCAGCGCGGGCGCGTGCCTGCGCCGGTGCGGTGATGGAGAAGGTCAGGAGCGCGGTGGGGCTGTAATGGCGCAAGACCAGTTGTTCGCAGAGGAATACAAGGTTACCCTTGACGTGTTCGAGGGGCCGCTTGATCTGCTTTTGTATCTTATACGCCGCGAAGAACTTGACATATACGACATTCCCATCGAGCATATCGCCGGCGAATATATGAAATTCATCGACGAGGCCCGGAATCTCAATCTCGACATTGCCGGCGAGTTTATAGTGATGGCGGCGACGCTTATGGTTATAAAGTCGCGCATGCTTCTGCCTGTCGACAGGCGCAACACCAACGAGGACACCTCCGAGGAATGGGTCGATCCGCGTCTTGATCTGGTGCGTCAGCTCGTCGAATACAAGAAGTTCAAGGATGCGGCCATACGCCTTGAAACCCTTGAGGCCCTGCGCGCCAACAGTTATGGCTACGGCGGCCAGCGGATTAAATTTGAAAAAACCGCAGCCGACGCCCTCGGCGCGATTGCCAATCTTGATCTGTACGATCTTCTTACTGCATTTCAAGATGTTCTTGCGCGGGCGAGTGAAATGCCGCACGAAGAGCTTAAGGGCATACGGTTTTCTGTTCCGGATAAAATGGATTATGTGCTCGAGCGGGCGCGCGGCGAGGGGCAGGTGTCCTTTGTAACGCTGTTTGCGCCGACCGCTCCGAAGGGCGAGATTATAGTCACATTCCTGGCTCTGCTCGAGCTTTTGAGGCAGCACAGAGTCGTCGTGTACCAGAATGCGGCTTTTCACGAGATAACGATTCTGCCGTCAAAGGAATTGAGCGACGAGACACCATTGGAAAGACCAGACGATTATGAGTGACGATGTTAATATCCCTCTGCCGCGCAGCCTGCAGGAAATTGTAGGTTCGCTTCTTTTTGCAAGCCAGACTCCGCTTACGGCCGCTGAACTGCGTGAATCGGTCAAGGCCGTGGAGACTGCGCCCGGCGAAAACGAAGAAGTGATGGAAGTTTACCGCACTTGCACCAACCGCGAGATCGACGAGGCTCTGAAGGGGCTTTCCAAGGCGCTCGATGTTGCCGGATGCGGCTTTCAGCTCGTATGCGCCGGCGGGACGTACCGTCTTCAGACGGCGCCGAGCTGCGGAAGATATGTACGCGCAATGCTTAAACTCGACCGTCCGAGCCGGCTCGGCAGGGCGTCACTTGAGACGCTTGCGATTATCGCGTACCGACAGCCGATCACCAAGAGCGAGATTGAAGAGATTAGAGGCGTCGATGTTTCTGCGAATATCAAAACGCTGATTGATTTGCAGCTTATACGCCTTGTGGGCAAATCCGAATTGCCCGGGCATCCGTTTTTGTACGGCACCACGCCGCTGTTCCTTGAACATTTCGGCCTTGCCTCGCTGCAGCAGCTTAATGAGATAGACCCTACGCTGCAACGCTCCAATCCGCGTGCCAAGGCGGCGATGTACAAAAAACAGGTCAACGAAAAAACGGAGCTTGAAAAGGCCGCCGAGGAGGAGGCCGCCTCGGCCGAGAAGGAGCGTCTTGCGGCTGAAAAGGCGGCTGTCGAAGAAGAAAAGGCAAAGGCAAAGGCGGCTCTGGAGCAGGGCGAGCTGGAGATTGCCGATCGGGCGGAAGACGAATCCGACGACGATTTTTATATTGATGACACTCCCGACGAATTCGATGACGATGATGAACTTGACGATGGCGAGGAGGACGGCGATGAGAGCGAAGAATAGTCTTGTAAACCTGGTTGCGGCGCTTCTCGTCGTGTGCGGGTGCTCCGAGCCCGAAAACGGCGCGCGTTTGGAAGAGCGCTCCGAGAGCAATTACGAGCGCGGCCTTGCAGAGTATACCGCCGGGCGAATCGACCAGGCGTCGGCCGCTTTTTTTGACGCCGTAAAAGCCAATCCCGCCAATGCGAGCGCCCGCTTTCAGCTGGGTGTTCTGCTTCAGGAGCACAGAAAGGATTATCTCGCCGCACTTTGCTGCTACAGGGAGTATTTGAATCTTGCGGCTCACAGCGACAAGGCGGGAATCGCCCGTGAGCGCATGGAGGCGTGCGAGAAGCTTTTGCTCGCTGAAATGGCAAAGAAGAATTCGCTTGTCGACAGTTCCGGCCTTCTCAAAGAAGTGCAGCGGATGAGCAGCGGGATTGAAGCTCTGTACAAGCAGAGAATCATGCTTGCGGAATCGTTGGCCGCCGCCGAGAAGAAAGCTGGTGCCCTTGAGCGCGAAAAAAACGCCTTGAGCGCAATGATAAAAAGGATGGGGGATTGCTCCGAGGAGAGCGTTCCCGCCAGGCCTGTGACGGTAGCGCGCAAAGATTCTGCGCAGGAGGAACCTGCTCCCGTCAAAAAAGAACCGCCCAGAAAAATCGCGTCAGCCGAGGATGCCGCCGAAAAGCCGCTTTCGCTGAACCCCGATGCAAAGGCGCTTTTCGAAGCCGAGGAACGCGAGGCCCGTACGGGTTCAAGCGTTCTTCCGGAGCAAAAAGCAGTGAAAACAAGCACGGAAGAGAAGAAGGATTCTCCTGTACCTGCGCTGCCAGATGCGTTTTACAAGCCTAAAAAAGAATCGGCCGAGAAGGGCGCGCCGGCGAAACCCGAGTATTATGTGGTGCAGCAGGGCGATACGCTGCGGGCAATAGCCAAAAAGTTTTACGGCGACAAGAAGGAGTGGGTCAGAATACGCGAAGCGAATAAGGCGCGCGTTTCGACCACGGGCGAAATAAAGGCGGGAGACAGGATTAGACTGCCATGACAGAGAAAATTTCCCCGTCTGTTTTCGACGCAACCAGAGAGTTCGCCCGTTCAAAAATGCCGTGGCGCATTGATGCGCTTGAAGAAGTCGCTTCGGGGGGAGCGACTGCCTCCAGACCGCACTGGAAGCTGTTTCATTATCTTTCGGGCGGCGGCATGAAGGTTTTTGGCC
>JAZOTG010000048.1:0-2864 GCA_045657505.1 Kiritimatiellia bacterium
AGAATGAGGCGGAACTGGAACGGCTGCGTCGCATCCTGAATATCCTCGGCATTCCACTCGGACGCCGCGCTCTTGAGCATCTGCGCGCGGTTGACGCCAGTAAGAGCCACCTGACCGACCCAAAGCCCGGCTGGCGAACGGAGCGCATCGAGGTTACCCGCAGCAGAAAGACCGACGCGAATAGCAGCTACACCGGCAGGCTCTTCCTCATTTAGAGCGGTAGAAATCTTAAGTATACCAAGGTAGAATGAACCTTCAGCCGCGGTAGGCATTGCATCAAGATTCGGGCGAATGCGCAACTTCCATGTCGCTCCAGCAGCTATGTTGGTGGTGAACGAGGTAGGCATTGGGTCATAAAGACGGCGTGCATAGCCTGCGCTATAATCAACGCGCTCACGTTTAAGATGTATCTTACCAGCCTTAGTACCCTGGCCTTCTGGCGGCGCAAGAGAATCGAGAAGATCAATCTTAACCTCGATATCCTCATCGGTAACGTTTTTCAAGGTAAGCGTACGTACGGCAGTTGTCTTCGTCCAGTTAAGAATCTTGTCCGTAGAATCCGACGTAACTTGAACAGGGCCCATGTACGTAGCGATACCGCTACCGGCAGTCTGAAGCCAAATAGCCTGGCTTGGATCGGCCGACTTATCATCACCCTGATGGAGCGCGTTGCTGTCGGGCGGATCTACCGTCTGATACGGAGACGCCGCCAAGTGCTTTGAGAATGCACGGAAGTACTCGCTGTAGAACACATCGTTCTCAAGCCACATACCAACGAGGTTTGCCGCGCCGAGATAGATACGCCCAGAAGGAATAACCGGCGTACCGAGCACGCGCAGTGTAGTAGCTTGAGAAGCTTTGACGAGATAAGTATTGTCGCCGATAGCTTGAGCGAAAGTACAAGCTGCCGCATTGGTAGGATTCCAATAGTACGTATCTGTGCGTGAAGCACCCGTACCATCCCAAGTAGGATCTGGACGCCACCATGCTACGCTCTCAATCTTATCCCCCGAGCCTTCGCCGAATACTTTAGCGCAATCACCATTGTAAGGATTGACCTTGAGATGGATTGCGTTCCAACCCTGTACAAGTTTAATGGATTGCTCCATCCATGCAGAAAAACACGCCAGCGGCAAAGCGCCGCAAAGCATGACAATAAGTAATATTTTAGCTTTCATTGTACATTTCTCCGCTTTATAAAAATACAACAACAATAAATATACCATAACTGTTTTTTTTTCAAGCAAAATCTTCAAAAAACATCATTTTTAAAAGCGTCGTTTAAAAAACTAAACACAAGTTCTGAATGTAAATTAAAGAAAAATCAATAACTTTTTGCAAATTTCATTTTTTCACAGCGAATCTATGACTCGAGTTTTAAATATTGATTTTTCATCAGTCCGCCTTTGTTCTTGAGTGTCCGTTATTATGGCAAACCGCGATCTGATTCTGATTTCAAAAGAGTGTCCACTATTATAACGAACTGCGTTCTAACAGATATGTTAAATTCCCACTTGTCATCAAGCTCTATATATGATAAAATACTCCTCAAATTCGGACTGTAGCTCAGTTGGTAGAGCACGACACTTTTAATGTTGGGGTCGCGGGTTCGATCCCCGCCAGTCCGACCAATTATTTATCCAAAACTCCATATTTGATGTAATGTGGAGTTTTTTGTTTTTTGCGGGAAGAATAGAACAGGGAGCATAATATAACATTTATTACACCTTATCTCCCTGCCACCAACAAGTAAAAACAACACAAACAAAAGCCCGTTAGACAAAAATATCCAACGGGCTCACCTCAAAAAAAATCAACTGGCTTTTAACATGGCCTCGATAGCTCGGCGCGCTTTAGTCGCTATTTCATCAGGAACGACTACCTTGTGTTTCATTTCATTAAGTGAAGAATACACCCCTTCAAGAGTAATCTTCTTCATATCATTACACACAAGATCCTGTGAAACGGGAATAAACACCTTGTTAGGATTTTCTTTACGCAAACGGTGTAAGATCCCAATTTCGGTACCGATAAGAAAAGTTGACTCAGAACTCTCTCGGGCAAACTTGCACATGCCGCCCGTTGAGAGACAATAATCGGCAACATCACGAACAGACTTGGGACACTCAGGATGCACGAGAACAGGCACATTAGGATATTTAGCCTTCATCGCAAGAACCGTCTCGCATGCAAGTGCATTATGAATTGGACAATGTCCTTGCCAAAGAATATATTCTCGACCTTCCTTGCCCGAAACATGAGACCCAAGGTGACGGTCTGGGACAAAAATTATTTCTTTTTCTCGGCCAATTGTAGACATCACCTTCTCAGCATTTCCACTCGTGACACAAATATCACATTCAGCCTTAACCTCTGCCGTTGAATTTACATAGCACGCAGCAACAGCGCCAGGATGCTTTGCCTTCAATTCCCGCAATTGGGAGGCATTTATCATATCGGCCATCGGGCAACCTGCAGACGGATTTGGTATGAGCACTGTCTTTGTAGGATTAAGTATAGCGGCCGTTTCGGCCATAAAATACACTCCACAAAGAACAATCACATCGGCATCAACATTCGTCGCAATCCGCGCCAATTCCAAAGAGTCACCCGTATAGTCGGCTATATCTTGAACATCAGCAGGCGTATAATTGTGAGCCAAGATTACCGCATTTCGCTGGCGCTTTAATTGCTCTATCTTTTCTTTCATGCAATCGCGGCCTCAAGAAGTAAATCACTCTGTAACCGTCAACCGTTCACCATCGTCATTGAGATAAAAAAGCTTCATCCTCTCATTTGGTGAGCTATTGGGACGATGTAAGGTAATTCTTAATTTACCTTCAAGATCCTTGAATATCATTGCA
>JAZOTG010000049.1:0-2506 GCA_045657505.1 Kiritimatiellia bacterium
AGACGGTGTGCTATAATTTCATGCCAGTTCTGGATTGGACCCGTTCAAATCTTGAGTACGAGCTTCCTGACGGGTCGACCTGCCTTGAGTATAACGAGTACGAGCTTGCCGCGTTTGACATGTTCTACCTCAAGCGTCCTGGCTGTGAAAAAGAATATGATTCCAAGACGCGGGCCAAGGCGAAACGCGTGTGGGCCAAGCTTGACGAACGCGGCAGAAAACGCGTCGCCGATAGCGTACTTTGCGGTTTGCCGGGAACGGTAGACGACTTGACGCCGCAGGAGTTTTTAGAGGCACTCGATACATACAAGGGAATCGGCGAGAAACAGTTGCGCGCAAACATGTACGACTTTCTCAATGAGATTTCACCTGTGCTCGAGCAGACAGGGGTTAATATGTGCATACATCCTGATGATCCTCCGCATCCGATTTTCGGCCTGCCGCGCATATTGTCAAATGCGCGCGACATTGCCGAAATGTATCGCAAGTGTCCGTCGAAACACGTGGGCTTGACGCTGTGTACCGGTTCGCTTGGGGGAGACAAGGCAAATGACGCCGTCGCGATTATGAAGAAATTCGGCAGCCGTGTGTATTTCTGCCATTTCCGCAATCTTGAATATACCGATGACAAGGTGTTTCACGAATCGCCATGCCATTTGGTCGGGCAAACCGACATACCGGCGCTTTTCGAGGAGTTTCTCAAGGAAGAGAAGCGGCGCGGCGAGAAAATCGTTGTCCGCCCCGATCACGGCCGCTACCTTGAAATTGACAAGTCGCGCAAATGCTATTGCGGCTACAGTTACGGAGGGCGCCTGATAGGTTTGGCTGAATTGCGCGGTCTTGAGATAGGCTTGAAATACGCTAAAAAGGGTCTTTGACAGGTATATGCATCGGTTGTTGTCGACAAAACTCGAAATATGCGGCGAATGCCCTGTGCTCTCACGCGAAGCGCTCAATCATCTTAAAGTCCTTCGCCCTAAAAACGGCGAGACCATTGAATTGTTTGATGGCAATGGAACAACGCGCGTCTTCAGGTACTCATTGCCGTCAAAATCGCTGGAGCCGGTTGCGGAACCTGTTTTCTCTCAACGCCCGCGCCGTTCGTCGCTTACGCTTTTTGCATGTGTTACAAAGGCGTCTCGGTGGGACTGGATGATTGAAAAGGCCACAGAACTCGGCGTGGACGCGATCGTGCCCGTCATTTCGGCAAGGACTGTCGTGCGAATCCCGTCCCCGGAGCGCTCTTCAAAGCGTGAGCGCTGGCAAAGAATCACAGAGGAGGCGGCTCGTCAGTCGGATGCCGCGTATATTTCGCATATGCACGATATTGTCGATTTTGAAGAAGCCGTCGAGATGTCCCGCCAAACGAAGTGCTACGCTGGGGCGCTTTTAGACCGCAAAATACCGACGCTCGCGGACGCTCTCTCGCAGGAGTGCAACGGCAGCGGCAGCTACTCTGTGTTCATCGGGCCGGAAGGAGATTTTACAGAATCGGAAATGGCGTCTCTTCTTGAAAGCGCAGTCCCTGTGACGTTCGGTCCTCGCATCCTAAGGGCGGAAACCGCGGCCATTTATGCAATATCTGTCATGACATCTGTACTTGACTCTAAGGAATGAAGAAAAGTTTTAACAGCAAATTCAGCGCAGTGATTTTAGCGGGAGGGAGCGGTGAGCGCTTTTGGCCGCTTTCCACTCCCGATCGGCCAAAACAGTTTCTTGACTATTTTGGCGGGCAAAGCCTTATCCGCCAGACGGTTTCGCGTCTTGACGGCTTTGTCCGCATAGAAGACACGTTTGTGCTGACGACTAAGGAACTGCGCTCTGCAACCGTAAAGGAATTGCGCGAGCTGCCTTCCGCCAATATTGTAAGTGAGCCGGTGCGCCGTGACACGCTTGCGGCCATAGCGCTCGGAGTGGGTGTGTCGGGCAGGGACGATGATTGCGTGATCGGCTTCTTTCCGAGCGATCATCTTGTCAATAAAAACACAAAGTTCCGTGCGGCATTGCGCAAGGCGGTTTCGCTTGCCGGGAGTAAGAATTGCATCGTTACCATCGGGGTCAAACCCGCCTGTGTCTCAACTGCCTTTGGCTATATAGATCCGGTGACGGGCCGGTTTTTTGAAAAGCCAGACAAATCCGCCGCCGGTAAATATATTGACGCGGGCTTTTTGTGGAATGCGGGGATGTTTTTCGCCCGTGCCGGCGTTTTTCGCACTCTCTTCAACAAATACGCGCCTGCGGTTTTGCCGTTGTCGCAGGGCAGGGTCGGCAAGAGCAGGTTGGCGGCGTTCTATTCGTCGCTCGCCAAAATTTCGTTTGATTATGCCGTCATGGAAAAGCTGCCGCAAAAGCCGGCGCTCAAACGAGGTGACACTGTTCTTGAAGTTGTCACGGGCGATTTCGGGTGGGATGATGTCGGCGGCTATGGAGCGTTCGACAAATATTTTCCGCATGACGAGAACGGCAATGTGCGCGAAGGTGAATGCACTGCGGTAGAGTCTGAGTC
>JAZOTG010000050.1:0-14944 GCA_045657505.1 Kiritimatiellia bacterium
GTTTGGACGGAATGCGAAAAACCCCTTGAAACATTGGGGTTTCCTTAAAAGCAAAAGAACCACCTCCCGGTGGCTCTCTCTGTTTGCACTTCAAAAATGGCGGAGAGGGAGGGATTCGAACCCCCGGACCCTTGCGGGTCAACGGTTTTCAAGACCGCCGCTATCGACCACTCAGCCACCTCTCCAAAAATAATGGAGATATTATATCATAAATTACGCATCATTGTTTAATCTTCTTTGCAATATTGGACAAATGCGGCATTTGTTTTATTTTTTCAACTATTTCATCTAAAACTTTTTCATTTGTCTTCAAATACTCAATTGCCGCCGTTGCACCCTGCCCAAGCTGCTCATTACCATAACTAAGCCAACTGCCACGCTTCTCTACTATTCCCCGCACAATTGCAGCATCAAGAATTGCCCCCTCACGCGATATTCCGCACGCGTACAATATATCGAACTCGGCCTCCGTAAATGGCGCCGCTACTTTATTTTTTACAACCTTTACTCGAGTTCTATTGCCGACAACCTCACCTTGCGAATTTTTAATAGCACCTATACGTTGAACCAACAACCTGCATGTGGCATAAAATTTAAGCGCCTTTCCACCGGGAGTCGTTTCAGGATTGCCAAACATCACTCCAATTTTTTCTCGCACCTGATTTGTAAATATACACAATGTTTTAGTCTGCGATATTGCCGCTGTCAATTTACGCATCGCTTGCGACATTAACCTTGCTTGCAGTCCAACATGACTATCACCCATGTTCCCATCTATTTCAGCCTGTGGCGTCAAGGCCGCCACCGAATCGACAATAACAACATCAAGCGCACCGGACTTTACAAGTTCTTCGCATATGCTCAACGCCTCTTCACCGCTTGACGGCTGCGAAACAATCAAATTATCCAAATCGACACCTATCTTGCGGGCATATGACGGATCAAGCGCATGCTCTGCGTCTATAAAGGCCGCGACACCGCCCGCCTTTTGGGCATTTGCCGCAACATGCAAGGCAAGTGTAGTCTTACCCGATGATTCATGCCCGTACAACTCGACTATCCGCCCCTTTGGAAGCCCTCCAACCCCCAGAGCCAAGTCTAATGACATCGCACCGGTTGCTATCGTTTCTATGTCGCCCCTTGAATCTTCACCCAACCGCAAAATGGACATCTCGCCAAACTCTTTGCGAATAGCCTTCATTACATTTTCAAGAGCCTCTCCAATTTTTAACGCTGCATTTTTCTCATTTAACATATTAACTCCTTTTGTTTTTTTTATTCACTCCAGTTAACATACTTTTCTCGGCTTGCAAATATATTGACCCTTTCAATATGATCTATTTCAGGAGCCGTTGCCCCTGACGGCGTACCGTAGACTTCTATAACGTCAAACCGGTATGCGCCCGCCCAATGCTTCTGCATGAGCCACGCCTTGCACACACGCCTCATCAACCTCCTTTTCCTTGCATCAATACTGCGAAGCCGCCTTTGATAGGCACTTCTCGATGCATGTTGTTTTACCTCCACAAAAACGATGACAGAGCCGGACGATGAATATGCGACGATGTCGATTTCGAGCCTTGCATCATCCTTGCACGGCCGCGCATTACGCTCTAAAATGACGTACCCACGCCCTTTAAGATATTTTGACGCCACCGTTTCTCCCCATGCGCCATGCAGAACACCTATGTTTGGCGCCCTATCCTTGTTTGAGTTAAACATATTAACGCGCGATATTATAAATTTACAGATTCGCCGCATCAGCACCATATGGAACACCAAAACATATTGCACCAAGTGAATCTTCTATTGCCAGGGCGATTCCATAAGCTTCGCTTGACTTTAAAATTATCCGCGCCGATGTCGGATTTGGATTGGAGGGTTTATTGCGATAAACTTCTAATGCATACGCATCGCTTTGCTCGACTTTATGAAGTGTTATTTTTGTTGTTCCGCTTGCCGACAAATGGAAAAGGCCCCTGCCATCTTCGAGCGACGGCTTTAGCCCGCGAAGGACCTCAAGCATTTTTGTAAGATCGTTGAAATCGAGTTTTACGCAAACCATATTTTCCCAATCAAATGTAGAATACGTAATTTTATCTCCCACTCTTTCGCCTACCGTCATTTGATTGGCGAATATTGCCATAATGTAACCATCGGAATCATGCCTTGCCGGGTGCATCTCCATTTTTATAGCACATCCGGTGCATTTTGCATTTGGATGAAAGAGCGCAAACTTCGGCAAATACCCCCGCCTTATCCTGACTTCGCTGCGGCTCTGATCTTTATTTGTGTTTTCATTATTCATGATTTTCTCCTTTTATCTGTTTTACCTGTTTATGCCCAAAACGACTCTCCCGACTCCGTATCAAGCTGCCTGTATGATACGGCCTCTCTAACATCGTCGCGTTCGACCGACACCCTTCCTGCAAGATCGGCAATAGTTCGCGAAACTCTCAGAATCCTGTCGTATGCACGCGCTGACAAGCATAGATTATCAATAGCCCTGCGCACCTCGGCATTCGCCTCCGGCGTAAGCAAACATATCTCTTTTAAATCGCGACTCCTCGCTTCTGCATTTGTAACAACTCCACTATGCCCGCGATACCTCTCGCTCTGAATAGCCCGCGCCCTTGTAACGCGCTCTCGTATGGCGGCGCTCGGCTCGCCCTTGGCGATTGCATCAAAATCGTGCAACGGGACCGCCCCTATACCCACCTGAATATCTATGCGGTCAAGAAGCGGGCCAGACACACGCCGCTGATATTTCAGTATCTACGACTGAGTGCACCGGCACTCGCGAGTAGGATCGTTATAATAGCCGCATGGACACGGATTCATGGCGGCGACCAGCATAAACCTACTCGGATAATCATACGCCGCCGATGCCCGCGAGACTCCAACATGGCCATCCTCAAGGGGCTGGCGCAACACCTCAAGCGCGTGCCGCGGAAATTCCGCAAACTCGTCGAGGAACAACACGCCGCGATGAGCTAACGACACCTCGCCCGGCAACGGATGCGCACCGCCGCCGAGCAAGCCAATACTGCTGACCGTATGGTGCGGCGCACGGAACGGCCTGTTGACAACCATCACTCCCGCGCCCTTTTCGCGACCCGCCACTGAATGAATGCGCGAAACTTCCAAGGCCTCCTCCACACTCATTACCGGCAAAATCGAAGGTATGCGTTTAGCAAGCATCGTCTTGCCAGAGCCGGGTGAGCCTATCATCAGCACATTATGCCCGCCGGCAACGGCAACCTCCAGCGCCCGCTTGGCCATGGCCTGACCTTTCACATCGGAGAAATCGTCGCCGTAATCCCGCGATTTTTCAACAAGATTAGCCAGGTCCGTATACTGCGGCTCAAGCGACAAATTACCTGTTAGATACTCCGCGGCATCCCTTAATGTAGCTACGGGTATAACATCGATGCCCGAAACAATGCTCGCCTCTTCGGCATTGTCGCACGGAACAAGAACTGCGGCCTTGCCAATCCGCCTCATCTCCATAACCATTGGTATTATGCCCCGCACGCGGCGTATATTGCCTGAGAGAGATAATTCGCCAATCAAGCCGTAATCTTCAAGATTGGCATTTTTAAGACGGGCCGTTGCAGACAAAACCCCGACCGCTATCGGAAGATCGTATATCGGCCCTTCTTTCCTTACATCCGCCGGTGCAAGATTAACCGTTATTGAAAATTCGTCTTTGCTTCGGAAGCCCGAATTCTTCAGGGCTGTAGAAACACGGTCTTTGGCTTCTTTAACCGCTGTGTCCGGCAGCCCAACTATTGTAAATGAACTCGTACCCTTTGCGGAATACACTTCTATTTCAACAGTTGAAGCGTCAACTCCGTTGACCGCCGCGCTGTAACATCTTGATAACATGCGATAATCCTTTCCGCCGTTGCCGGCTGACGAAAGGATTATCGCATATACAGAAAAATAAAGTGTTACATTTGTATTACATTTTTGTAATACAAATTTTTCGCCTTCCCCACTTTTTCGCCGCTTCATGCGTGGGAAACCACAGGTCGATATGCCTGCCTTTTATCGAACCGCCGGTATCCTCAACAACTCCGACACCGTAACCGGGAATAGAAAGCCTTGTGCCCATTTTGAATACGCGCGGATCGGCGGCAACCGTGCCATGCCGCGCAACGGTTCCGCTGCTTGTGCGCCCGACCTGTTTTGCCCTGCCTTTCATGCGGCCATAGTTGAAGACCGGCTGTCCGCTCTCGTCCAACTCCCACCCGCAGCATTTTTCGCAATTGCAATACCCCGTGGCAACAACGTAGCGGCTGCCGCCTGCAAGATAATCAATAAGCCACGGAGCATGGCGCCTGACGAGCAGAACACCCAAGGCGCTCAATGCGAACCACGCAACGAGATACAAAGCCTGGCTCCGGTATGCAGTCTCTGTTTTTCTGCGCCTTGCAAACCTGCAATCGTCGCGCCTGCATGAACCGGACATTCAGCGAACCTGATGTTTCTGCCTGCGAACCGACACTACGCGGTTTGCACGGCACGAGGCTATCCTCGAATAATCCTTCAGGCGCGCAAACTCGGCAACAGGATAAACACGCGCCGCCGCAGGCAATACGCGCTGCACAACGATTACGACAAGCCTGCCTTCATCGTCAACCTCCCGCGACACCTCCAAGGAGCGGACGCCCGCACCAAAATCAAACGACTCAGGCAGGTGCTCCACCTCTGAATATTCCTTCGGAAAAACAATCTTAACCTTCACAACACTTTCCGACGTAACTCCGCCCATGTAAATGGGAGTACGCCTTGAATTGCCCGAAATGGAGAAAAGACGCGCGCCAACGCCGGGAATTTCCACGCTCATCATATCTCCGCTGCATGAAGCGTAATCGGGAATGAACGCACTGAACGAACGCGTAAACGGATAACCTGTAATATCGCACTTCAGTTCGCGCGTCGCCACTGCAGCCTGCGCAAGCCCGCCGAGCATACCCTGAAAATGGCGGGCGCGGTCTTCAGGAAGAATTTCGGCGTAAAACCTTCTTATTGAACCGGCTGACGCACCGTATATCTTTTCTTCGTAATCTATATCGACACCTCCATTCTCGCGAATGAACAGGTTATAGGATATGACATTTTTCCTGTCGTATTCAGCTCCGCCCGGCTGGGCAATTCTCTCAAGCTCCGAGCAGGAAGCCGCCGCAAGCAGTTGCGCGGGATCTGCAGGATCCAGGAATGTGGAGCCGCCGTTGACCGTCGCGCCGGCGGGAGTATACTCATTCTCAACTCCAAAGTAATAATCACGCACCCTGCCGCCGAAACCCATCACAGAACCCTCCTTCACCCGCACGCGGCATACAGGCAGCGAATAGACGGAAACGGCGGGATGCGTATACAGATTGCGCCAGATTGATTCCGGAAGCTTATCGGCGTCGTTCGAGACAAAAACAACAGAGGCATCAAAGCCCGCTCCCTTCATCAGGGCGCACATCGTGCGTATGTAATCAAGACGCGAGCCGTAGCGCTCCGAAATCACAACAGACGGATCGGTCATTTGAAATGAGAGCGGCATTTCGTAAAGCGATGGGCCGGCGATGCGAACATTCTTCGCCATCCAATTGCGGATCGACTGCACCTTGAACGGGCCGGACGGCTCCGTCTTAATGCCCATCGCGAGTAATGCACCGAGTTTTTCGGGCTTGACATCGACAACAGCGCGCAAGGCCTCTGCCGCCGAGGCGAAGTCGCCGAGAGAAACGGTCTTTACATCACGCCACAGGTGTGACGGCGCCTGCATCGGCTCGCTTGGCACCACCTTGAGATTCCGTTCCGTTCTCATGTATTTTTCTCCCGTCCAATCGGAATATTCCACACGCATCAAATCAACCGGCTCGGTGGAATCGAAATTCCAGGAGACATAGAACGGCAACGGTGAATTGGTGACAGCAGTTACTGTAACGTACCTTACAACACTGCCGATTTCAACCGATGGAAGATTGACAATTAGCCGCTTTGACGCGGGATAGCGCGGAGCCGCAGATGCCCAGGACGAATCAAGCACGGTTTTCTCATGCGGCGAAACGCTTACCACCGTGCCGTTCTTGTTGGATACAACTGCTGATACAACCTCAATGCTCTTCCAGGTTGGATTATATTCAAACATCAACTCGGCCGAACTCTTCTTGCCCTCGTATGTCAATATTTCCTTTTCGACTATGTTTGTAATGACCCACTCCTTCGGGCCCGCCACATTGACCACGCTTGCGCATTCGCGGTAGCGCACATCGGAACCGGAAGCGACATTTTTACCGAAAAACGCGTTCTTGCGCTCACCTGCCTCAATGTTCTTTATGTCATCTAACAGCGCTTCATATTCAGCGGGAGAAAACTCGACGTCGTTTATTGAAAGAGTCCTTGACGCCGCAAGTTCGCCGTTGATTGCCCTGAACTGTCTTTTGAATGAATATGCCCCGTCTACAGATATGTCATCAGGCAGGAACTTGGGTTCGCCCAACGCCCCGCCAAATTTGATGACAACCTTTTCGTCCGCCTTTGCGGTTGTACTCACCCTCAGCGGAAAACGCCGCTGCTCCAATGATGTTTTGCCTCTAAGCATCCAGTTGGCCGCTCCCATCGCGCGCGATATAAACGGCACGAGCAGTTCATCACAGCTTTCGCCTCTCACCACGGCGTCGTTGATGCGGTATGAAATGTTCACCGACAAAGGCTCCTCCGTTTTTCTAAGGTCTGCCGGAGTAATTTCAAACGACAGGAGTTCCGCCCCCGAAAATGTGCTGTGCACAATGCGCTCAAGCATCCTCCTGCGCTCGTCGCTCTTCATTGAGAGAAACGCGCCGCGGTATGCATTGTCATTATATCCCTTAAAGGCGAGTGAACTTTTCACAAGCATTGAACCGTCCCGCTCCACAACGGCATCGCTCCTGACCGCCATAACATTTTCGTCAGCGGACGGAACCGGCGAGACGTGCAACTTTTCTCCGAATGGCGTGGCCACGAGATATGAACGATCGCACAGATATGCCGGCATGATGTCGCGGCTCGACTCGTCGGTCGCATCCATGAGTATGTATCCGTCCTTATTGGCAGATGCGCTGTCAGGCGCGCGCACGGCTGTAATCGCGTGATTGAAATACGGCAACGGAACTTCGTTGTCCATTTTCGCTCCGGCATGAATGAGAACCGGATATGCCTCATAGCCGGCGATTCTGAGCATTGCAGCAAGCAGGGCCGCCTTGTCTCTGCACACTCCGTATCGGTTGTTGAATGTAATGTCGCTATCATGCGGGGCATACCCGGGAGACGTCTCCTCCATTGTAAGCCCCATATAGCGGATTTCCTGCGCGACCCATTTGTAGACCGCGCTGATTTTCTCAATGTCAGAAGCCTTCTCGCCCACCGATGAAACAATTCTCGAAACACAGTTCGTCATTTCCGCGGTACCCTTAGACAGATGCGGAGCGCACAAGTTCCAGTACCATTTGGAAATTTCCTCCCAGTCGTTGGCGGTCGATATGTACAGATTCTGAACCTGCGTATAAAGCGGCGGCATGGACGGTTCGCTGAATGCTTGCGGAGAATCCTTTGCGACCCATTCATGCAATGTCGAACCGTCAGCCAGTTCGCGCTTTGAATACTTGACGTTCCCGAGCGGATTGCGAAGAGCCGTGCGTTTCAATGGGCGCTCCCTGGGCGCGATGATTCTTACAACGGAGCGCACAATAGGACACGACCACTCCAATATTGAAATGCTGGCAAAATGATTTTTCACGCGCGCTCTTGTCACCTCGCGGCGGATGCTGTAGACCAGCACGTCGCCTACAGACAAACCGGGCACGGCGCACGTCAAGCATCGATCCATGGGATCGTAAATATTTGCCGACACAGATGAATTGTCGGTGGACTCTTTCGTCGTTTTCAGAAAATCCACTTTCGTTCTCTTGCCGTCTGGATGCACGATTGCCACATCGACAAGTTTTGCCGTACCGTACCTCGCGCTATACGACAGGGTGATGACGCTTTCCTCGCGGCGCCCCTTTTCTGTGAGAATCTTTATTGCGTTCTCCTCGTCACTCACATAGGAGCCGTCCGGTTTGTAACGCGTCTCTTCAACGGCTGAAACAAGTACGGAATCGGCGTCCGGATATTTCTCAAGCGTAACCTCCCTGTATTGCAGGTCGCCTGCAGCCGTCCGCGCGATCTTGGAGCCGGCAGTTTCCGCGGCAGCGAAACTCGCCCATGCGCATGCCGCGATGAACACCGCGGCGAGCATCGTAAGGTTTTTAATTTTATTCATACATTCCCTCTTTTAAAAATCGAAACCAGTGAATACAATGCGCGTGCTTATTCACGCCACTCTATGACAGCCTCCTCATCACGGCAGACGCATCTTGCATATTCAATAGCAGGCGTTCCGAAAAGGACTGCATAAAACGGAGTGCCCTCATCCACACCCACAAGCTCCGGCAGCAGTTCGGGCACCTCCCGCTGCACAAGTTTAAGGAATCCGCACCAGCATGTTCCCAGGCCGCTTGCCTGCGCGAGCAGATCAAACTGCGAACACGCCACCATGACATCCTCCGCCGGCGTGACCACACCCTTTGCTTTAGAATCGCATGAAACTATCAGCATGCCAGACGCGCCGCGGAAAAAGACATCCTGCCCGCCCCTTCTGAGCTGAATCGCAGGTGTTGCAATCCATCTCGGCAACAGCTTTCTCCCGCAGCGGTGCCGCTCAAGAACACCGATAAACCTCGCTCGGAAATCATCCATCGCCTTTCGCGTGGCAATGCATGTGAACTTAAGGCCTCTCGCATTGCACCCTGTTGGCGCGTTAGCCAGCGTTTTCAAAATCCGCTTAAGAACATCCTGGTCGACGTCTTGCTCCGCATATTTGCGAATGCTTCTGCGAGACCTGACAAGATTGTCCATCGCCTCCCGCGCGGGCAGTTCAAGGCCTTGCACCGCACGGGCATCTTCAGCCCTGTGCCCCTTGAACATGACAGCGCCGGTCGGGCACACGGCAAAACAATGCTGACACTGCATGCACCGTTCCCGGCTGGACATTGACGGCAAACCATCAGCGCCCGTTTCAAGTGCGCCGAAATAACAGTCCCTTACGCATGCGCCGCAGCGGATGCAGCGATCGGCATCAACGTTAAAGAGCTTCGAATCTTCTGTCATATTCATAACACACCCTCTTGTTAAGTGAGAAATTTTGCGGTTAGCGAGCGCCGACACGCCTTTACCTCGGACGGCGTTCCCTGCGCTACGATTTCACCGCCGTGCACGCCTCCGCCGGGGCCGAGGTCGACAATCCAGTCCGCCGCGCGCATTACATCAATATTGTGTTCTATTACGATTATCGTATTGCCCTGATCGCGCAGTTTTAGCAGCAGATCCATGAGTTTTGCAATGTCGTCGAAATGCAGTCCCGTAGTCGGCTCGTCAAGAAGATAAAGCGTTCTGCCCGTGGCGCGTTTGGACAGTTCGCCCGCAAGTTTTATCCGCTGCGCCTCTCCGCCTGACAGAGTGGTCGACGACTGGCCGATTGCAATATAGCCAAGCCCGACATCCACAAGCGTCTTCAGCTTGCGCGCGAGCGAGGGGACTTTAGAGAAAAACTCGCAGGCCTCGGCCACCGTCATCTCAAGCACATCCGAAATGGACTTGCCGTTATATGTGACTTCAAGCGTTTCCGCGTTAAAGCGCCTTCCGCCGCACTGCTCGCACTTCACATAGACATCGGGAAGAAAGCTCATCTCGAGTTTTCGCACGCCGTCACCCGAACAGACCTCGCACCTGCCGCCTTTTACATTGAATGAAAAACGTCCGGCCGTATATCCCCTTACGCGGGCGGCGGCAGTTTTCGCAAACAGTTCGCGAATCTCCGAAAAGAAACCGACATATGTCGCGGGATTAGATCTCGGCGTCCTGCCAATCGGCGACTGGTCTATCTCGATCACCTTGTCGAAATTCTCTTCGCCCGTGATTTGTTTGTAACGGCCGGGCACGGCCTTCGAGGCATAGAACTTCTGCATAAGCGCGCGCTTCAGGGTTTCCTCGACAAGCGTCGACTTGCCCGAGCCGGACACTCCCGAAACGACCGTCAGGCCTCCTATGGGGAAGCGCGCCGTTACATTTTTAAGATTGTGCTCGGCGCATCCGGATATGGTCAGAAATTTATCAAAGCCCGTCTTGGGTGCATGCGCAGAGTCCACAACAGCCTTTCGGCCGGCAAGATAATCTGCAGTTACGCTTGTGGCGGCGAGCAGGCCTTTGAAATCGCCTTGATACATCAGGCAGCCGCCCTCGCGACCCGCACCCGGACCAAGATCGATAACATAATCGGCAGCTCGCATCATTTCTTCGTCATGCTCCACTATTACAACGGTATTGCCCCTGTCGCGCAAGCCCTTCAGCGTAGAAATGAGACGTTCGTTGTCGCGGGGATGAAGACCTATTGTAGGCTCGTCGAGAACGTAAAGCACACCCGTCAGGCCGGAGCCTATCTGCGTCGCAAGACGTATGCGCTGCATCTCGCCGCCGGAAAGCGTCGACGAGGCGCGGTCGAGTGTCAGATAATCAAGCCCAACATCGAGCAGAAAGCCCAGGCGCTTGCGAATTTCCTTGAGGACCTCGCCGAGGCCGTTGAATCTGGCATCGCCGCGCAGATCGATTGAATCGAAGAATCTGAGCGCCTCGCCGACCGGCATGGCCATAACTTCGACAATTGTCCTGCCTGAAACTTTTGCAGCACGCGACTCAGGCCTTAAGCGCGACCCGCCGCAATCTGGACAAACCTTGAAACTCTGGTACGCTTCGTATTTCGCACGCGTCTCGTCATCATCGGCTTCTTCAAGTCGCTTCTGCAATGTAGCCATCACCCCTTCAAAAGGCCGGTCAACATTCCGCCAGGGGAGCACAAGGTTGTCATTAAAGCCGTACATGAGTTTTTTTCGAAACTCGGGCGGCAGATCGCGGTAAGGGGTTGACAGGTCTATACCGTATTGCTTTCCGATCTGTTCAAGAAGCGCATTATAATACATTATTGCGTTGTGCCCGGCACGACGCCACGGATGGATGCACTCCCGCAATGGCAGCGATCTGTCAGGCACTACAAGGTCTTCGTCAAAAAAATACAACTGCCCAAGGCCTGAACAGCGCGGACATGCGCCAAACGGAGAGTTGAACGAGAAACTGCGGGGCTTAAGTTCGTCAAACGAAATTCCGCATTCCACACAGGCATTGAGTTCGCTGTAGACGACCTCCTCCTCTGTGTCGAGATACCCGACTTTGAGCATGCCCGCCGCGCTTTTCAGCGCAAGTTCCACGGAATCCGTCAATCTTGTCCTATCGCATGGAATGCGAAGCCTGTCTACGACTATATCAATGCTGTGCGCCTTCTTCCCGTCAAGACCGGGAGCTTCGTCAAGCATATAAACCGTGCCGTCAATGCGAACGCGCGCAAACCCCTTCCGCTTGAGTTCATCCAGAACATTCTCGTGGCGGCCTTTCTTGCCTTTTACGACAGGAGCGAAAATTATCGCCCTGCCTTCGTATTTTAAAATCGCATCAACAATCTCTTCAGCGCTTTGCCGCCGCACTTCTCTGCCGCATTGCGGACAATGGGCGGTGGCGGCCGAACCGTAGAGCAGGCGCAGATAGTCATGAATCTCCGTAACCGTTGCCACAATCGAACGGGGATTGCCGCTTGTAGTGCGCTGCTCAATTGAGATTGCAGGACTCAACCCTTCTATCTTGCCGACATCGGGTTTTGCGAGGCGGTCAAGAAACTGACGGGCATACGCACTGAGAGATTCGACATAGCGACGCTGACCTTCGGCATAGAGAGTATCAAATGCAAGAGAAGATTTGCCGCTTCCGGATAGGCCGGTGATAATTGTCAGAGAATTGCGCGGAATCCGAACATCGATCCCGCGCAGATTGTGCATTCTTGCGTTGACAATTTCAATGTCCATTGACAGCCTTAGATGTTCTTCAAATCGAGCGCAAGCAAAAGCTCCGGATTGGACTGCGTTTTCTTCAATGAATTTAACACGCTTTTCATTGCCGACTCGGGACCTGCGGGAGCGAGAATACGCCGCAGACCCCATGTCTTTTCCAACTCCATAGGATCAAGCAGAAGATCTTCTTTGCGCGTTCCCGACTTTTCAATATCCATCGCCGGGAATATTCGCTTGTCGGCAAGTGAACGGTCGAGGACAATCTCCATGTTGCCCGTACCCTTAAACTCCTCGAAGATTACCTCGTCCATTCTTGATCCCGTATCGACAAGCCCTGTGGCAATAATCGTCAGTGAGCCGCCGCGCTCAATATTGCGGGCTGCGCCGAAGAAACGTTTAGGCCTGTGAAGGGCAAGAGCGTCTACACCGCCTGTCAAAATCTTGCCCGAATGCGGCTGCACGGTATTGTACGCGCGCGCCATTCGGGTAATCGAATCAAGCAGAATGATTACGTCGCGGCCATTCTCCACCTGACGCTTCGACATCTCAATCACCATTTCGGCTACGTTGACATGGTGCTGAGGCTCTTCGTCAAAAGTCGACGAAAGAACCATTGCCTTGGTATTGCGCTGCATATCAGTGACTTCTTCCGGACGCTCATCAATAAGAAGAATGATAAGCATGGCGTCTGGATGATTTTCACTGATGGCGTTTGCCATTTTCTGAAGCAAAACGGTTTTGCCAACGCGCGGCGGAGCAATGATAAGCCCCCTCTGCCCGAAGCCTATTGGCGCAAATAAATCGATTACTCGCGTTGAGTGCTCCGTCGGCCTGGTTTCAAGGATGATGCGCCGAGACGGGAAGGTTGGCGTAAGATTTTCAAAATGAATGACGCGCGCCGCCACGGACGGCTCTTTGCCGTTGACAGTATTAACATTGCCAAGACAGAAGAACCTGTCCCGATCGCGCGGGTCACGGATTGGGCCCTCGATAATGTCGCCGGTCCTGAGCGCATGGCGGCGTATCTGCTGCTGAGTGACAAACACATCCTCCGGACAGGCAAGAAAATTATTTTTGGCTGAACGCAGAAAGCCATGACCTTCTCTGACTATCTCGAGACAGCCGCTTGCAAGCACTGCGCCGCCCTTTGCCAAATATGTCCTAATTGCCGCAAAAATAAGCTCATGCTTTCTATAGGTGCCAAGCTCTTCCGGATCGGCGCCGGCCATCATTGTGTCAACTATCTGCTGCGCCGGCCAAATCTGTATATCGGCAAGCCTGTATTCTGGAAGATCTGTATTTCTGTTTGTAGCAGCGGCAGCTTCAACTTTCATCTGGCGCGACTCCTGCGGCAACGGCGCATTTAGGAGCGGATTGACAGACTCCGACCCGTTCGCGCCTCTGATTGGGGAATTATTCTGCTTTTCGCGACGCGGATGGGGATGGTTTTTATGAAATTGCTTCTTGTTCTGAACCGAAGCGTTTTGATTGGTGCCTGACTGATTCTGCTGCTGCTTTACAGGCTTTGCACTCATTGCAAAGACATCTAATTCTTCTGCCATAGCGGCCCTTTTGTTGATTGTTTACGACCTTGATGCGAGATACTTGATAAGCTTTACGGCCTCCGCCTGTAAGTTATCATCCGTCGAATCGTTCAAGATCACATAGTCTGATCTTTCGGCTTTAATTGCAGGATCCATCTGGGCTGCAATTCTCGCCTCCGCCTCTTCACGGGTGTACCCGCGCGAAGAAATCATTCTCTCAATTTGTTTTTCCCTTGATGAGAGAATTGTGACTATTATATCATAATCTTTTTCCCAATGCACCTCAAAGAGAAGGGGAATAATCGCTATGGGCGGATTCTCCCCAGACATGGCCTCCTCAATAGCTTTGCGCACTAAAGGATGCACACGCTCCTCAAGCTCCTTGCGGACTGAAGGATTATTAAAGACTATTTTCTTCAGCCTCTCTCTTTCAGACTGCGGAATTATTTTGTGAACAATGTCGTCAGCATCAATGGTTGCAACGCCTAATTCATTCAAATAATGCGAAAGGAGGGATTTGCCCGAAGCAATCCCTCCCGTGATACAAACTTTCATTTGTATATATTACTCCTTATCAGGAGCACTCTTCACCTCGGCGGCGCTCGCTGAATCGTTATGAGTCGTAATCTTAACCTCGCGACCGTGGGCATCGACAAGACGCGTTGTCACGAAGATGAGAAGATTGCGCTTTGACGACCTTTCAGAGTGGCTGCGGAAGAACCTGCCGAGGAAGGGAATGTCGCCGAGGAAGGGAACCTTATCATCCATTGCCTTGCGCTGCTCGGTGATAAGTCCGCCCATAACAATCGTTGCACCAGGATAGACAGAGACCTTGGAGTCTATCGAGCGAACATGGAAGAACGGCTGTTCCATCGGAGCATCATAATATGTGATGTTTTCGCTGCTTGATGAAGAGAGGCTGTCCAAAGCTGCTGTTGCAGACTCAACTGCGCGCGTTGCAAAGTCTTCCTTACTCTGCGGGCTCAATCCGCCGCCAATCGACTCAAGTATGCCAGTCAAACCTTCAAAGATACCGCCGATACCCTCAAAGCTTTCGAGTGAGCTGTTGCCGGTGAACGGAATACGCATACCATAGTTTTTCCAGGTCGGCTCATCCACGACCTGCGTAACAAGCTGAAGGTCAATCAAGTTGCCGTTATCGGTAAGCGTGGGAGTTACATCGAGAATAACACCGACTTCGCGCATTGTAAACTGCGACGGCTCAACAATCGCCAATACAGCACTGGAACTATTACCGTAACCGCCCGATGAAGAGGAACTTGACTGAAGCTGAACATCATAGTCGGTAGGATAGATGTATTCAGTAACGACCTTGATGACAGCCTGCTCAGCCGAACGCGTCAGAACCTTCGGCGCCGACAGCAGGTCGGTATCGCTACGCTGCGAGAGCATGTGAAGAATCATCGA
>JAZOTG010000051.1:0-2062 GCA_045657505.1 Kiritimatiellia bacterium
GGCCGATGATGACGTACTTGGCACCGGCATCGACAAGCATGTCGGTCGAAATTTCGCCGGTGAACGCGCCCTTCGCCTCCCAGTGGGCATTCTCCGCACCGATGCCTACATGAGTGCCTCCAGCGGCGGCGACGGCGGCGGGAATGTCGATTGCCGGCGTGCAGCATACGACTTCAACGTTTGAATATGCCTTGGTCGCCTCGGCGACAGCCTTGACGAGCGCTGCCGTCTCGGAAGGCTTGATGTTCATTTTCCAGTTTCCTGCGATGATTTTCTTGCGCATGGTATTAGCTTACCCTTTCATTTTTTAGTTTCAAATTTTCTGTGCTTGACTCCGGCGGATTTGAACATTTTTTTAACCGTATCGAGAAAAGCATAATCTCCTCCATACACGACTTCCCTGATGCCGGCGTTGATTATCAGCTTGGCACAGGTCAGGCATGGAGAAATCGTGACATATATCGTGGAGCCTGCAATGGCTACGCCATAGTACGCCGCCTGACAGATGGCGTTCTGCTCGGCATGCGTACACAGGCATTCATCAAGATGGGTGCCGCTCTCCACTTTGCCGGCACAGCGCGGACAGCCGCCGTCGAAGCAATTCTTAACACCCCTCGGCGTGCCGTTGTAGCCGGCTGAAAGGATGTGATTGTCTTTCATTATGACAGCGCCCACATGCCTGCGCATGCAATTTGAACGCTTGGCAACAACATGGGCGATATCCATGAAATAGTCGTCCCAGCTTGGACGGGGATCTTTTTTTGCGGTCTTGCTCAATTTTTTTTCGACTTAAAAAGATAAATCTTGTTCTCGGTGCCGTTTACAAGCCGTACGATATTCGCACGATGCTTGAAAATCACAAAAAGCGCGATGGCGGTAACAAGAATGCACTGCGGCAAATCGCCTGCACCCTTTGTTCCAAGAATCGGAAACCACACCGCGACCGCCAGAAACGCCGCCGCCGAACAGCTGCCAAGCGAAATAAAGTTGCTGAGCGCGAACACGGTGGCGAACAGCGCGAACGCGGCACCTACAAGGCCGGGAACGAGCGCAATAAGCATTCCGAATGCCGTGGCAACTCCCTTGCCGCCCTTGAACTTCATGTACGGCGTAAGCATATGCCCCATGACGCTTGCAACGCCGGCGGCAAGAGGTATATGCGATTCGGGGGCAAACGCCTTTGCGAGAACTACAGGCACAACACCTTTCATTACATCACAGAAAAAGGCGAGCAGCCCCCATTTTTTACCGACGGTTCTGAAAACATTGGTGGCACCAATATTCTTTGAGCCGACCGTGCGCACATCAACGCCGCGCATTTTGCCGATGATAAAACCGAACGGAATACCGCCGAGCAGATATGCACCGGCCACCCACGCAGCTGTTTGAGGCAAATCAACCATAACGATAATTACATTGCCTCAAACTGATCCTTGCCCACGCCGCAAAGGGGGCAAGTCCAATCGTCCGGAAGATCGGCAAATTCGACACCGTTGTTGTCGGCGGGATCATAAACATAACCGCAGATTTTGCATACAAATTTCATTTTCAATCTCCTTGTCTTTTGATTAGCCCTTCAATTCGATTTCGCTGCGCCAGGCGTAAAAATCCTTGAGAGCGAGTTTCGACGCGGCGGCCTCATCGCAGAATATCCATGCATCATTGTGGGCCTGAAGAGCAGAAGCAGTGCAGAACTGGCTCATGCCGCCTTCAACCATACCCTTTACCGCATCGGCCTTGTTCTCGCCGAAAGCGAGAAGCACGACCTTCTTGGCTTCGCAAATCGTGCCGACTCCCATTGAAAGAGCGCTTACCGGAACCTCGGACTCGTCCTTGAAGAAGCGGGCGTTGTCCTTGATTGTCTGCGGGGTGAGGTATACGATGCGCGTGCGGGAAGCGAGGGAGCTGCCCGGCTCGTTAAATGCTATGTGGCCGTCGGAGCCAATACCGAGAACCTGCAAGTCAATGCCGCCGGCACCCTTTATCTGCTCTTCGTATGCCGCGCACTCTTTACGCCAATCCTCGGCAAGGCCGTTGAGAACATGCGTATTGGCCTTATCGA
>JAZOTG010000052.1:0-2909 GCA_045657505.1 Kiritimatiellia bacterium
TATCACTCTTTTGATCTTGCCCTCGCTGCGCGGCAGCGTGCCGGGCCCGACGAGAATGATTTTCGGCGTAAGGCCGATAATCGACTTGACGGCTTCGAGCACGCGGCGGCGGAGATCTTCAAGATGGCGTATGTTGTCGGAGAACGATTCCTCGGAAACTTCGACTTTGATTTCAAATATATCGAGAGTGTCGGAGGACGAGAGTACTATCTGGTAGTGCGGTGCGACTTCCGGGACTCGCAAAAGGCCTGCCTCGATTTGCCCGGGGAAAACATTGACACCGTGGATTATCAGCATATCGTCGGAACGCGCGGAGATGCGCTCCATTACGCGCATTGTTCTGCCGCACGGGCATTTTTCCGTCTTAAGGCGCGTCAAATCGCGCGTACGGTAGCGCATCATGGGCGTGCCGCAACGGGAAATCGTCGTGAAGACAAGCTCTCCCACTTCGCCGTCGGGAAGAGGCATGAGCGTGTCGGGGTCGATGATTTCGGGGTAGAAGTGGTCTTCCCAGATGTGCAGGCCGTTGTGGGCGTCGCAATCGCCCGCCACGCCGGGACCTGAGATTTCGGTGAGCCCGTAGATATCGTGGGCGATGATGCCTGTTTCGCGCTCAATCGTGGCGCGCATTTCGGGAGTCCACGGTTCGGCTCCGAATATGCCGTGCTTAAGGCGGGTGTCGCGGCGGAAGTCGACGCCCTGATGTTTCGCCTCGTCGACAATGCGCAGAAAGTAGCTTGGCGTGCAGGCGATGGCCGTTACGCCAAGGTCGCGCATAAGCATTACCTGACGCTCGGTATTCCCTCCGGAGGTGGGGAGAACCGCACAGCCGAGGGCTTCGCCGCCGTAGTGCAGCCCTAAGCCGCCGGTAAAGAGCCCGTAGCCGTAGCTGACCTGCAGAACATCGCCGGCTCTGATGCCGTACATGGCGAGGCAGCGCATCGTGCCGTTCTGCCACACGGAGATGTCGTCAAGCGTGTTTGGAATGCATATAGGCTTGCCGGTCGTTCCGCTTGAGCAGTGGAAGCGTACAATCTCGTCCATGTCTGCGCCGCGAAGCCCCATGGGGTATTCGTCGCGCAAATCGGTTTTCATGGTAAAGGGGAGGTGCCTGATGTCGGCAAGAGTCTTGATGTGCTCGGGGCGGACGCCTCTTTCGTCGCAACGTTTGCGGAAGAGAGCGACTTTGTCATACGCATAGCGTACTGTCCATTGAAGTCGATGCAACTGGAGGGCGCGGAGCTGATCGACAGGCATGTAGTCAATGGCGGAAACGGGATGAACAGGCGAATTCACGTCGTGTGGCAGTTTGGGATAGAACATTTTCGTACTCGATTTTCAATTGCATTGATTCTTTTATAAAATTATACCAAATTTTAGCGTGGTCATGTTTTGTCGTGTGTGTGCGTGAAGGTTGTCGCGTCTGCGGCGGCGCTGCGTTGACAGTAAGAATTGACGGCATATTTAATGATGTGGTAACATATTTGCAATAATCTCTATACTTTACGAGGCGGGGTTTGGAGTTTATCCTGCCGATATAATAAAATGAAAGATTTAAATACAAAGTTTGATGTTGCAGTGATAGGAGCGGGAGTGATCGGTTGCGCGGTTGCACGCGAGCTGTCACGCTGGAATTTGAGCATAGCTGTTGTCGAGGCTGGAAGTGACGTGGCAGAGGGCGCGTCAAAGGCCAACAGTGCGATTGTGCATGCAGGTTTTGACGCTGTTGAAGGCACCAACAAAGCCAAATTCAATGTACTCGGCAATCAAATGTTCGAAGATGTCTGCAGAGAACTCAGGGTTCCGTTCAAAAGGAACGGTTCTCTCGTCGTGGCGTTTGGCAAGGAAGACGAGGCCATGCTTGCCAGGTTGAAGGCGCGCGGCGATGCAAATGGCGTTCCTACCGAGATTATTTCAGCCGAGGAACTGCGCAGGCGCGAGAAAAATGTTTCTGAAGAGGCCACTGCTGCGCTTTGGGCCCCCACCGGTGGTATTTGCTGCCCCTACGAACTCACGTTCCGTTATGCCGAAAATGCGGCAGCCAACGGCGTTGAGTTTATTTTTGACGCCAAGGTTACGGGAATCGACCGGGCGGAGGGCTGTCAAGACCGCGCTTCGGGCGGCTATCGTCTGACCGTTGCAGACGGGCGGGTGTTAACTTCCCGCGCGGTGATCAATTGCGCAGGTCTTTATTCCGATGAAATAAACAATCTTGTAAGCGAAAAAAAGTATTCGATAAAGGCAAGGCGCGGTGAGTATGTAATGCTTGACCGCGATGAAAGCGGGGCTTTTACGTCTACAATGTTCCAGTGCCCGTCGAACATGGGCAAGGGCGTTCTTATTTCTCCTACGGTTGACGGTACTGTAATTGTCGGCCCGACAGCAGAGGACGTCGACGATAAGGAAGACAAGGCGACAACTTACGGCGGGCTTGAGAAAATCAAGATGCTGGCGCAAAAGACGTACCCCGGACTGCCGCTCAAAAAGGTTATCGCCGAATTTTCCGGAATGCGCGCGCATGAGACGGGCGTAGGTGATTTTGTGCTGGGCGAGGCGCCTGATGCGCCCTTGTTCTTTAATGCTGTCGGAGTCGAGTCTCCCGGCCTTACTTCGGCTCCTGCAATCGGCGTTTATCTCGCCGAATGTGCGGCATCCCGTATTGGCGCGTCGAAAAAACATCCGTCTCTCATTTCCAAGGATGTTTCATGGTGGCCTAAAACGCGCCATATGCCTCACGCGGAACTCGCCGAGCTCATAGAGCGCGATCCGTCTTACGGCCGCATTATATGCCGTTGCGAAGGAGTGACGGAAGGCGAAATACGCGCCGCCATCCGTTCCCGCGTGGGAGCGCGCACGCTTGACGGCATCAAGAGGCGCACACGCAGCGGTATGGGCCGTTGCCAGGGCGG
>JAZOTG010000053.1:0-3089 GCA_045657505.1 Kiritimatiellia bacterium
GAGTATTGTCTTCCTAAGACCGCTTGGCCTCCGACTTAAGTAAGAAGTTTGCATATTTTAAGGAGTTCTTATGGCTAAGAAGACAATGGAAGATATAGTAGCTCAAATCGAGAGCGATATACAGATGACGGTTAAGCGCCGCGCTTATGCATATTCAAGTGAGCATGCGTATTATTTAGATCGTGCCGCAAAACGGTTGCTAAAAATAGAAGATAATAAAGTACGCATCGAGTTTTTTATGAAAATCGTTCGTCGCGCCTTGAAGCTTCTAAAAGTGATGGATGATTCAAGCGGCTCATTGCAGAGCGTCCTTTTTGAAGGCAGTTATTCATTTAAAGTATGGTTTTTGATCTGTAAAGAATCGGATGAGCGTTCGATTAAAGAGATATTGAAAAAAGTTCTACCTGAAGATGACCAAAATTTGGCAAATGGAATATTTTTCCCAGAATCGTTGCTTCCAATCCCAGATGATACTTTGAGAAATTTATTGGACTATGTGAGTAACGATATAAAGTTTTTCGGTAAGTACCGGCGAGATTCGATTGTTGAAGGGTGCTTGGGATGGCTTGCGCAGCTTAAAGACGAAGAAGGCTTTGAGAAACTTTGCAAATCATCTAAGAGTGGTGATTTTTATGTTTGGAAAAAGAGGTTTAATTTATATCTGAATCTTGGGCGTTATTCAGATGCTGAACAATTGGTAAAAGAGCATAGCAAAGATAATTTCAGATATAAGCATGAATTGATGCTTCAAATATTTGAGCGAAATGGCGATGTTCGACTCTTTCGGAGGACGCTGCATGCGATGGCTCATAAACGACCAGGTGTAGCCGAATTCAAGCGGATAAAAGGGCTTGCTACAAAGGAAGATTTATCGTTTTTTGTGGATGAGGTGGTGAAGGCTGCGTCGAAAAAAGATGGGTTTGATATGTCGATTTGTGAAGTTCTTTTTGAAGCGGGAGAGTTGAAATCGCTTCATGATTATGTAATTGTGCGATACGATGATATCTATAAGGTTTATCGATGTACCGGCATGATACCGCTTGGAAAGAAATTGTTTAAAGCTGGCGAGCCGCTCTTGGCGTGCATATTTTTACGTGGGGCGATTTTTTATTTGATGAGTAGGGGGAATTCTAGGTATTATCCTGATATTAATAAGCATATGCAAGCTTTAGCCGAGATGTCTCAAGTAGTATCGGGTTGGGAGTCTGTAGAAACTCCAAGTGAATTTAACGCGAGTTTTTCCGCTCAATTTGCGAATCGAAAATCGTTTTGGTTTTGAGTTGAGTGAAAACAATACATAGTGATAGACCTGCATAAGGGCTGTCAAAAAATGTCGTATTTCTTGTGGATATCTTCATTCGTTAGAAATATGAGAATCTTGTGCGGAAAATCCTAAAGGGCAATCAGGACAGTATTTCAGCGTCTATCTATCCGGGTCATCTATGCTAATGCCACAGTTTGCAAACTATGGCCAAGACGAGTACGCTTAAGGATTTTGCGTCGATTGGTGGCTGTAGTTACCACCGCATTTTGCAAAATGCGGTGGTAAGACTTGGACGTTAGCCGAGAAGTTTTATGTCATCATCTACCGTTCCAATGCCAGAGATGCCGAATTTGCTTACGAGTAGATTCGTGACGTTTGGCGAAAGGAATGCGGGTAGTGTTGGACCTAAGTGGATATTTTTAACTCCGAGATATAATAGCGCTAAAAGGACAATGACCGCTTTTTGTTCGTACCAAGCGATATTGTAAGAAATGGGGAGTTCGTTAATATCTGATAGTCCAAACGCTTCTTTTAGTTTTAGCGCAATAAGTGCGAGCGAATACGAATCATTGCATTGGCCGGCGTCAAGAACGCGCGGGATGCCGTTTATCTCCCCTAAATCAAGTTTGTTGTACTTGTATTTAGCGCATCCCGCTGTAAGAATTACAGTGTCCTTTGGTAGTTGCTTGGCGAACTCAGAGTAGTATTCTCTATTCTTCATTCTTCCGTCGCAGCCAGCCATCACAACAAACTTTCTGATCGCGCCTGATTTTACAGCGGCGATAATTTTGTCGGCAAGCGCGAGTATTTGATTGTGTGCAAAGCCTCCTATGAGCGTTCCTGTCTCAAGCTGGGTAGGCGGCGGGCATTTTTTCGCCTGGGCGATAATCGGCGAGAAGTCTTTTATTTGACCGTATTCGCCGGGAATGTGGCGCTTAGGATTAAGTCCGGCTGTTCCAGTTGTCCAAAGCCGGTCAACATATTTCGCGTTTTCAAGCGGCGGCACGATGCAGTTGGTCGTCATTAGAATAGGTCCATTGAAGGATTCGAATTCTTCGCGCTGCTTCCACCACGCATTACCATAGTTTCCGACAAAGTGCGGATATTTTTTGAATGCGGGATAATAGTGGGCGGGCAGCATTTCCGAGTGTGTGTATACGTCGACACCTGTGCCTTGGGTTTGTTCAAGCAGCATTTCAAGATCTGCAAGGTCATGACCTGAAATTAAAATACCGGGGTTGTTTCTAACGCCGAGATTTACTTTTGTTATTTCAGGATTACCGTAGCGGGACGTGTTGGCCTTATCAAGAAGCGCCATTACATCAACGCCCGCCTTCCCCGTTTCCATTGTAAGTGTGACGAGCGCGTCGAGCGAGAGCGAGTCGTCTAGCGTTGATGCGAGCGCCCGCTGCACAAACGCATCGAGCTCAGCGTTATCGAATAAAAGGGCATTCGCGTGTTTCATATACGCGGCAAGTCCCTTAAGGCCGTATGTAATCAGTTCTCGAAGGCTGCGAATATCTTCATCAATTTCCATCGAAGAAAGAATTCCGATAGTCGCCGCCTTTGTTGAGAAGGTGTCTTTATCACCAGCCCAGGTAGCTGCGTCGGGTAGCTTAGACTTGTTATTGAGTTGAGATAGAAGCGTATCTTTTGCGGCGAGAGTTTTTTCAATCGCCTTAGTAATCGCTTTCGCGTCAAAATTAGCATTGGTAATTGTGATAAAAAGATTTTGCGTGATAAGATGGTTTGTCTCTTTGTTGATGGTTTTACCTTCTTCGCGCAGGCGAGTTGTAACTGCGCATAGCCCCTTAGTTGTCCAAGT
>JAZOTG010000054.1:0-1910 GCA_045657505.1 Kiritimatiellia bacterium
TCATTACAGAGATTGACAAATGCGCGGGTTTTAACGACATCGTTCAGAACGCCGCCGCGCCCTCTAAACAAAAACTCCCCGACGGCTTCGCCCGGCCTGCCAGCCAGATCGATAAGCCTTACGCGCACTCTAAACGGCCCTTCACAGTTGGGGACGCCGCCAAAATCCCATTTCGCCGTCTCGCCTGGACCAATGCCCTGATATGAATCGCGCACATGGCTCTGAAGATATTTGAGGACATCGCGCGTACCGATGCGTGCGACCTCTTTTTTAAACGCGCCGTTAGTGTCCTTTTGAAGCAAATCGTCGAAAATGCGCCGTGCTTCTTCGGCAGGACTTTCAAGCAGAGGAGAATAGACTTTATCGCAAAGTCTGCCTCTGCCGGCACTTACGTACAGGATAAGCGCGGCAAATGCCATCATCACCGCCCCAACGGACGAAATGGCAATAATTCGTGAAAATGCGATAACCCAATGACGCACCGGCCTTATCATTGACAATTGCAGCCTCTTGGCCGAACGGTCGGATGAAATGGCGCCTGCGGCTGTTGCACCGAGAGAAACAAGCACAATGCAATAGACGATTCCGAAAAGATAGCGCACCGAAAGTTGGAATTCTCCGGCCTGCGTACCGTCACTCCACAGAACGAAGCGGCCCAGAAGCATAAACAGCAAACTCGCTACAGCAAAAAGCAACATTGCCTTTGAGCGCAATGCCGAAAGGATTTCAAGTTTTACAATCTGGACAATCGCTCTCACTTGAGAAACTCCGCTACTTCAAAGCTGCGGCCCTCACCGACCTTGGCGAAGAAAAACTCACTCAACGAAGACCCGAGTTGCGAAATCTGACCTTCGGCGGCTTTTTCGCCGCGGTTGAGTATGCATACGCGGTCGCAAACATCCTCGGCATCCGCCAGAAGGTGCGATGTCATGAGAATCGTCATTCCGCTTTTCGACAGTGTTTTAACGAGAGTTTTAACCTCATTCGTCGATACAGGGTCGAGGCCGCTTGTAGGCTCGTCAAGCACAAGAAGGCGCGGCCGGCCTATAAGAGCGCTCGAAAGCGCGACGCGGCGCGCCATGCCCTTTGAGAACGAGCCCACCGCCCTGTCGGAGGCGTTTGACAGGCCGACCATCTCCAGCAGTTCACCCGCCCTTTGTTTTACAACAGACGGCGCAAGGCCGCAAAGCCCGCCATAATACGAAAGCGTCTCGCGCGCAGTAAGAAACGGATGAAGATAACTGAGCTCGGGCAAATAACCGAGTTCTCTGCGCGCCTCGACAGATTTGGGAGATTTACCGAAAAGCGAAACAGTACCGCTGTCGGGGGCGAGAAGGCCGAGAAGCATCTTGATAGTTGTCGATTTGCCGCTGCCATTCGGCCCCAAAAGACCGAAGACTTCACCTTCTTCAACTGAAAACGAAAGGCCCTTGACAGCCTCTACAGTAGGCCTGAACCAAAAATCACGAAACGTCTTGTTGACAGATTCTACACTAATGACATTTTCCATTTTAAAACGCTCTGTTGTATGCCGCAAAGATGCGGCTGTCTATCCGAGATCCTTTTCACGAAAGAACTCCACCCCGGCAAAAAGAAACAGAACAATAAACGGCAGAGCCGCCGCCGATGCGGCAGCAACATAGCCCCACGACAGGGAGCCTCCGCCGGTGACCGACTCTGTCATATAATAATTGCCGAGACACGGGAGCATAAGCACAAAAAGAATACCCGAAAATGAAGATGCGGCATTGGCATTAAAGCGAACAGAAAATGCGGCCGCGGCGCTTAAAAAGACCAAAATCGGAATCAAGAGCAAAACTCCGGGCGGAATTAACCTTGCAGCGAGATTAAGTGCATGAGCAACCTTTTCGCCAAAAATCAAGTTTGCGGCTGCTAAAGTCGGAGGCCAA
>JAZOTG010000055.1:0-4673 GCA_045657505.1 Kiritimatiellia bacterium
CCCATAAGGTCGGTATCGAGGCCGGCGAGGATTTTAAGCAGCGAAGACTTGCCCGCGCCATTGCCGCCAATCACACCAATGTGCGCCCCGTAGAAAAACGAAAGATTGACATCCTTTAAAATTGTTTTAGCACCCGCCTGCTTTGTCACATCAACGAGACTGAACTGATATTCACCGGCCATAAACTCCTCCACAAATTATATTGAACGCGTTCAAAGGCTTCAGAAGCCCATTATGCTTTTCTCCTGCTGCTTGCGTATTTCCTGCTCATCGCTCCAGATAATCTCGCCCGTGCGTATATCCTTCAAATTGAGATTGAACTTGAAATACCTGTCTGTCACACCGTTAATGTGCTGACGCATTTCGGTGAGTTCGCCGTAAAGATACATTTGAGCCGCCGTCTGCTGCCCGGCGCGCACGGCCTTGGACTGATCGGTCAATCCGTTGAGAGCCTGGTCATTCATAAAGCTGAGGTCATCAGCGGACGTCGTACGGTCCATAAAACGAAAACGGCGCGAACGCAAGAGCTTGGTGCGGATCGACGATGTTATTGATTTCATGTCAAGATGCATAGTCGAACGGTTCTTAATACCTGTTATATCGAGAACCGGGCGCTTGCCGCCGATTTCCGCAATGAACTCCTGATCGGCAAGCATTGAATCAACCATCATCTCGACGGTTCTCCTGACATCCTGCGGCTCAAGCGCTGCCGTCATTGCCTTGCGGTCAAGCTGCGTTTCGGTGGCGACAATGCTCTGGCACCCTGAAATAAGCGAAACTGCCGCGATTGCCGATAAAGTTGTTGCTGCGATTCTGTTCATAATCATCCTGCCCTTTCTTTTATTCTGCCGTATCCGTCTCCCGGATTACAAGTTTTGCCTTAACAGCCCTTTCATTTGGAGCCATACCGGTGAAAGCGTACGTATCATTGCCGTCAAGAATTACAGCCCTAAACGGCTTTCCGCCGGCATCGATTTCGGAGCCGTCGGCATCAAGCCAAATCATTCGCGCCTGAAGGTGCTGCCTCGAATGAAGTTTGGACACTATAGTGACAGTGGCCTTCTTGATGCCGCCTACCGTATCGTATGTCGTGCGCACAACCTTAATTCGGTTGGCGAGACGGGTAGACCCTTCATACACCGAGGCTTCACCGCTCTGCGCATCAATCGTGACGCGCGTACCGGCGGTTTCAACACATCCGACAGCCGCCACCATTGCTGCGGCCGCAAAAGCATTAAGCAATCTCATTTACCAATTTCCTTTCCATTGATATCGAAAACCGGCGCACCCGGATTTGTCAGCGACACCGACCCGCCGCGCACGACAGAACCTGTTTTGGCGACATAGAGCAGTTTTGTCTCGCCTGCGGCGAGCGAAACTTTTGCCGTAAAAGGCACGCCGTTGACTTTAATCTCGACATCGTGAACGCCTGGCTGCAGCGCGCCGTTGCTCCAGACGTGCTGCACGGCGGGCAGGGTTATCCAACTGCGGGTATCGGAGCGGCGAACGGCTGAAAGAAGCGTATTGCCTGCAAAAACAGCGATCCGGGCATAACCGTTGCCTGAATTGTTTGCAGCGGCCTGCGCCGCAGCCTGCACTGAAGCGCGCGTAATGTTGCGAACGACAATCCCCGGAAGTTTCTCCTTAAGATCGCGCGCGGCAAGAGAACGGACATTGAGTGCGGGATATGCCATCGATTCGACGCCGGCGCAGCCGACCGACACGGTTTCAGAGGCGAAGGCCCCGTCGCGATATGCGGGCAAATCTATGGACATGCCCGTATATATCGGAACAGGCACTTTAACCGACTGTCTAACGGGGACAAAATCCTGCTCGTACATGACGACAAGCCTGGCCTTGTCCTTCTGCGGCGAAAGCGCACCTGATACGCGAGAGACATCAGCAGAAAAAAACGGACAGGCAGGAGCAACTGCCGAAGCCTTCAAATAACTCTGACGCGCCATTTCAACATCGGCATCGGCCTCGAATACAACTCCGGTGAGCCACCACAAAACCGGATTCTCCCACGAATTGCGTGTTGAGGCAATCATCTCCTCAAGCGCGGCGTTCTGAGCGTTGACCACCGAATTAGCCTCTGGCGTCATTCCGCTTTTTTCCTTGGCCATATCGGCTCCGAGCGTATTGGAAAGCGCATCTTGGACGTAAACGGCGAGACGGGCGTCGACAAGGGCGCCATCGCGCCTGCCGGAGAACAGATGAGAAAGCATGCTGTACTCGATCGCCATATTAATTTCATACGGCGCGAGATAGTATTCACGGGTGCGATCGTCAGTTATGGTAGAGGCGATGGCGGTATTGAACATATCTATCGCCTTGAGCTTTGGCGCAGCCTCGCTCTTGTCAACGGCCGAATTGACGGCCGAGAGAAACCTCTCTCTTGCAAGATTGTAACTGCCGCCGAGAAACGCCACCCTTCCCGCTTCAACCGTGCCGAGATTTGACGAATACGAACTGCCGTCCGCAAGTTCGGCGCTCCAGCGGGCCGCCTCGGCGTCATTGCCGTTGCGCAATGAAGACTGCGCATTCAGCGCATCCCTGTCAACCGACACGCATCCGCAGAAAGCCAATGCCGTAATTATCAGAAAATCGATTTTCATGCGCAAACATCACTTGTCATTGATGACGCGCACACCGGCGGCATTCCCGACGTCACGCCAGCCTGTAGTATCAATATTGACGCGCACACCACGTTCACGCGCGGCATCGGCATAGCGTTTTGCAAGATCGGCACGGAGAGCTTCTATTGTGCCCCACTTGGCGATACCCTCGTCATTCAACTCAAGCGCGACGTCAAGAGCAAGCCCCTCGGCAATATTAACAGTACCGACAAAAGGCTTCATCCACATGCGCCTTACACGCAACTGGTGAAGGCCCGGCCTGGCAAAAAATGTACCCGGAGCAGAGCCTATCACGGCACCGTCAAGTTCCACAGTCGCGCCGCCGGCTATGCGGCGAAGCTCCTGAAGCTGCTCGCCTTTGGCACCCCTTGTCTGACTCTCCAATTCTGCAATCGTCTTGTCGATTGTAGTTGAAACGGAGAATGAAACGGGTGCTGCATCATCAGATGACGGCACACGCCAGCGCGGCGCCTTCTGCGCAATTGCTCCGGTAGCGTCTGCCGCCCATTGGTCAAAGAGCATTTGATAGTAGTTCATCGGCTCGCCCGTTGCCTCCAAAACAGGCAATTGACGCGTCCACACGGGCATTCCGTCGACGCTTGCGCCGTTTGCGTCCATCACCTTCAGCGTCATCCTGAGCGTAAAAACCGTATTCAAACGCCCGGACATATTACGGTTGAGCGAATTGGCGCTAACTATCGTTGCAACGGCAATATAATCACAGCCGAGCATTTTTGCAACGGCCGGAACGGAACCGCCGGTGAATACACCGTCAATGAGCCCCGATTTTTCCTCTCCAGCCGTAACCTTGTAGCGGCGAAACGTATCCGCAACCTGAGCCGAATCGACAACTGCAAGATTTTCCACTTCGGAAAGTGCGGCACTCAACCTGTCGCGCACACCGTCGACCTCGTCGTCCATTCCGGCGAGTTTGGTGCGGTTCTGGACAAAAACGGCTATCTTTTTAGGAGCGGCACGCCTTGCTTGTATCGATGTCGTTTCGACGACAGTGGTCGTGACATTTTTTACAATTGTGGTTTTTGTAGAATCAACAGACTGCGCACCGGCAAGAAGTGCAGCAAACAAAAAAGGGACAGTTAAAATTTTCATATTAGAAATACCAGTTTAAAACAGGAAAAAATGGATAGTCATTATCTTCAATCACATTTATGAAGCCTATTTGAACACCGTACATTTTACGCGTAACATTAATGCCCCCTACCTGAAGGCCGCGGACATGATCGGCAGTGTTTATAAAACCTATCTGGACACCGTCGCAGTCCTCAACCCAGTTCCAGCCGCCGACTTGCAGACCTTTGACATCCCAGTCGAAACCCCACGGGACGCCAACAGGTGAAATAACGTTAACCGACAGCGGAGTGTACGAAACGAGGCACTGCCTTGGCGGATTTTTACCTTCCGCCTTCAGCACAGCCTCCGCAGCCATCGAGGCGGTGCACAGGGCAAGCGAAACAGTCAGCAGCATCAATTTCTTCATTATGCAATCCTTTTTGCAGATAATTTCCTTTAATTATACCAAATAACAGGCATTCAGAAGACAGTTTTTCAATTCTTCGCAAACAATTCCGTCGACAGATAACGCTCGCCCGTATCGGGGAGAATTGCAACTATTGTTTTCCCTGCCATGTCTTCGCGTTTGGAAAGTTCAAGCGCAGCAAAAAGTGATGCACCGGACGAAATGCCCACCAAAAGCCCCTCGCATGAGGCGGCCTCGCGCGCCGCGCGCATTGCATCACAGCCAGAGACGGCAAAAACTTCATCTATAATCGACGCGTCCATGGCGTCAGGAACAAAACCCGCGCCAATCCCCTGCAACGGATGCACGCCCGGCTCTCCGCCCGAAAGCACGGCACTCCCCTCCGGCTCCACCGCAACAAGTTTAACGGAACTGTTTTTCTCCTTTAAAAAGCGGCCAACCCCTGTAAAGGTGCCTCCAGTGCCGACTCCGGCCACAAGCATATCAACCAGCCCTTCGGTGTCATTCCAGATTTCGGGAAAGTCGGAGGCCAAGCG
>JAZOTG010000056.1:0-9838 GCA_045657505.1 Kiritimatiellia bacterium
GGACACCTCCATGTTTTTATTGTCCAAGAAAGTTTTTGGCGTCATAATCCACGGGCAACGATAACCCGCATTTTCAATAATCTTAACCGTTTTCGGTAATGTATGAGGATTTGCCATATGACGACAATTCCATGTCAACAAGACATCCATTCCCGAAATAGCAGCGGATGCGATATGAAGCGCATCCGTAGTCTCTCCAGAAGGAAGCGCATGACCATCAATGAGTTTCTGCGCCAACTCCCCCACCTTGGCAGGGTCAGCATCTATCACCGACAATAACTTCAAGATAGAGTCTCTCTTCGCTACGGCATCAGCACGGCCGACTGCACATTCACCGATAACATACTTTGAGATGTACACATCGCAAGCACTTTTTTCTTCTTCCCACCATTGACGAGTATAAGCCTGATCTGCGGAGATTTTGGCATTGGCAGTCTGATCGCCGGTCAAATAACAGACGAACGAAGATTCCACATAGACCTTAAGTTTATCTGACATCGCCCTCTCCTTTTCTTTTTATGTTTCATATGATATCAAATTTATCGCACTAATTGACAATCAATTAGCGCACCACGCGCCGCGATCCCGTGTAGGATCACGCGGCTCCTCCTTTCAACCGTGCATTGTGCCACGGCGAATAAAAGGTTTTGCCCTTGGGTGTTAGGTGAAGGTGAAGGTTTTAGGTGAACAGTGGAATTAATAATCTTTGCGCTACGATTAGTAGCTCATCACCTCAAAAAGATAAACATCCATTGTTCACCTTCACCTCAAAACTTCACCTACCAGCCTTCGGGCTGACGGCAGGTTTTCTGCAAGCTTGCCCCCGCCTCTATTAAAAGCGTGGGGACACTCCCCAAAATTTAATACTCTACCGCATGTAATTGGGGAGTGTCCCTATAAGACACTAACAAAACTCTAACAAAAAAAACGTATAATTCATCAAATGAAAGACATATTGACAATTATTCTCACTGTTGCCGGTGGCCTCGGCACATTCCTTCTTGGAATGAAACACCTGTCCGAAGGTCTCCAAGCTTTGAGCGGCCGCGGGTTGAAAAAATTTATGGCACTTGCCACAACCCATCGTATTGCAGGCATTCTCACTGGATGTATTTCCACGATAATCGTTCAATCATCGTCAATTATAACAGTTATCGCCGTCGGTTTTGTCTCATCGGGACTGCTAAATCTCCAACAAGCCATAAACGTTATTATAGGTTCTAACATAGGCACTACAACTACCGCCTGGATTATCGCGTTTGTTCCCGATGTCGGACTGCTCGGTCTTTCAATCATAACAATAGGCGCCACGCTTTATTTCTTCATCAATAAAGAAACGGCTCACAACTTGGGTCTTGCGCTTATCGGCCTTGGTCTTGTCTTCATGGGCCTTTACTGGATGAATCAAGGCGTCGCTCCTATCAAGGCCAATCCTTCCATCCGCGAAATGTTCGCTTCACTGGACGCGGGAACGGTTTCCGGGCTGCTCAAATGTTTCATCGTCTCCATGATTTTTACCGGTGTTGTGCAAAGTTCCGCTGCCACGACAGCCATTGCCATGACACTCTCGATTCAAGGCATCATTTCATTTGAAACTGCGGCCGCCACCGTATTTGGAATGAATATCGGCACTACGGTGACAGCCTGGCTTGCAGCCTTTAACAGCACAACCGAAGCAAAACGCACGGCAATTGCGCATACTTTCTTTAATATTGCCGGCACGGTGCTGATTATGCCGCTGTTCATACCGGTTGTGCTGCCTGCCACTAAATCGATTTTTCCCAATTGGCAAGCATCGCCCGCAGCACCGATGGCGTTCATCCATACAACATTCAATATTGTCACAACATTAATATTCCTTCCTTTTGTCAAACAGTTTGCCGCGGCCATTACAAAACTCATCCCGGCCAAAAACAAACCCGGCGCCGAGCAGACGCGCCTTACCTACCTTGAAAAGCATGTCAAGCAGTCGCCTCAAATCGCTTGCGAACAGGCCTTTCGCGAAGTTCTGTTCATGTCTAAGAGCAACCTTGACATGATGGACAATATTCGCAGCGCCATCAATGGCACGGCCAGCGAGGACGAAATAAGCCACGTTTTCCACCGCGAAGACATTCTTGACCGCGTTCAGCAGGAAATAACCGAATTTCTTGGTCGCGTAATGACATCTCGCCTTCCCGCCGATGTTGCCGTCAAAGCACGTGCCATCTTGCGCATTACTGACGAGTTGGAGTCAATTTCCGACGAGGAATGCATCATTCTCAAATCGCTCAAGCGTCTGCTTTCCAATAACGGCGAATACATGCAGGAAGCCAAGAGCAACACACTGAACATCTACAACCATTTGTGCGCCCTTGCCGTCGCAATCGAGTCGACATTAAAAGCTTTTGAGAACGGGTCTGGCACAAGCCCTGTGTCAAACGCCGAAGAGCTCTCCGACAACATCAGAACCATGGTGCGCGAAGCCCGCCAAAGCGCACTCTCGTTTGTAGGCAATGCGCCGATGCGCACGCTCGCCCACCTTGATATTCTCAATGCATGCGACCGTATGCGCAGCTGCTACCTGAATATTGCGCAAACCCTCGCAGGCGGCAAAGGCGTATAATTTAAACTGGCGCTTCAGCGTACGGTTACAATTGCGGCGCTGGCCGACAACCCGGCGCCGAAACCCGCTATAAGCACGCGCCCCTTAACGTTGCGGTATGCTATTGTTAGGGGGATGGAAGCCGAACCCGGATTGGCAAACTCCTCACCGCTTGTCACAAGCTTATCAGTAAGTGCGAGCGACCGCGCCAGCTGCCTGACCATGTACATATTTGCCTGATGCGGAACAAACGCATCAACGGCAGGATTGCCAGACTTGTCTAAGAAGTTTTTCAAAAACGGCGCAACCTCCGAGGACACAAATGAAAAAACGCCAAAACCGTCCATCGTTATAGGACCGGACGGACCGCATTGCAAGGCGGAGGAGGCCCTGTTGAAGAATGCCACGTCGCTGGGCTCGCCGTCGCCTACGCTCACAAGCGAGGCGCTGACGGCATCTGAAAATAGCGGTGCCGTGGACAAGTCGGTTTCGTCGCAAAGACTGGACTGTACATCTCCGTCAATCAACAAAACTTTTTTACCTGAATCAGCGGACAATCGAGAAGCGACATACGCGGCATACGGAAATGCGCTGCATGCCATTTGAAGATCGATCATCGGTATGTCGGACGAAAGCCCCAGCCTTGATGCCAACGCAACAGACAGCGAGGGGAAGCGGTTCTCCGATGAAAATGTAGCCGAAACAACCGCGCCGACATCGGCAAGCCCGCTTGCGGGAATGCCGGCAACGGCACGAGACGCCAGATCAAGCACGCTCGTGCCTTTTTTGACGACTCGGCGCTTTGCAAAACCTGTGGCTGCGATTGTTTTTTCGGGAACAACATTCCGATTGTCGAGTTCTACATCGCCTGCGGCGAACGAGATTTGCTCCAATACGATTTCAGGTACGCGCATCATAGAAGCGACTCGCTCAAATCAGGCACTTTTGCCAACAGCCAGTCATGGCACGCGTCGAAAATATCATGCGCTGTCGCGCCATGGGGCATTGAATCTGGTATCAGGGCATACTCGTCAAGGTCTTTACGCGTCATTCGCGAAAGCAGCGTTGTCATGACTGGAATGTAAGACGCGCTCATGGAAAGCGTGTCAACTCCGAGCGCGGCCCAATACGCGCCTACTACAGGCACAGCTGCGGACTCACCGCATACACTCACCGGCAGACCGCGCTTCTTTGCCGCCGATATCGTCATCTTCACAAGTTTCGTAACCGCAGGATTAAGCGGCTGGTAAAGGTGCGCGACCGAATCGTTGGTGCGATCAGCCGCCATTGTGTACTGAACAAGGTCGTTGGTGCCAATTGAGAAAAAGTCGACATGATGAGCCAGATTCTCCGCGTTGAGCGCGGCGCTCGGCACCTCTATCATCGCGCCGACGGGAATGGAGCTGTCAAACCGAACTCCTTCATCAATCAATTCCGCTTTGACCGACTCGAGCGTACGCGCAGCCTCGTACAGTTCTTCCACGCACGAAACCATCGGATACATTATGCGCACTTTGCCGTATGCCGATGCGCGCAAAATCGCCCTTAACTGCGTACGCATTACATCCTTGTTGGAAAGCAGATAGCGTATGGAGCGGTTGCCCATAAACGGGTTGGACTCCTTGGCCGAAATACCGCGAACAAGCTTATCGCCGCCGATATCGAGTGCTCTGATTGTGGTGAATGAATCAGGCAAAAACTTTTCTGCGAATTCCACAGCGTCCCGATATGCCTCAAACTGCTCATCTTCAGACGGCTCGCGTTCGTTGGCAAGCCACAGATATTCGCTGCGGTAAAGGCCTATGCCTCGAGCACCGTATTCCTTGACACTTGCGACAGGCACACCGGGATGGACGTTCGCATAGATAAACACCTCGCCGCCCTCTTTAAGCGTGCCAGCCGGCGCAAGCGACCTTGTCTCATCTTCACGGGCCTTCTGGCGCGACACGAGCATTTCAAACTCGTGCAACGTTTCGGTGTCGGGATTAATCGTCACTGCGCCGTTTGTGCCGTCCAAGAGTATAGTAGCTCCAGGAACAGCACGCGAAGTGATATCGCCAAGCCCGGTGACAGCAGGAATTGCAAGCGCTCTTGCAAGAAGCGCCGCGTGACTTGTTGTCGACCCTCCGTTAACGGCGATGCCAAGCACGAATTCCTTCGGAAGCTGCACCGTCTCGGACGGCGTGAGATCGTCGGCAACGACAATCGACGGAACTTTCAGATCGAGTTTCGGATTTCTGTCAAAACCGATAAGAACTTTGAGCAGACGCCTCTCTATATCGTCAAGGTCTCTTACACGCTCGCGGAAATAGGGGTCGTTCATGCGCTCAAACTGCGCGCGCGCGCCGTTTGCCGTCCTGCGTACGGCAGCCTCGGCGTTCAGTTTGTCGTGAAGAACGTAATTTTTAGTTTCTTCTTGAAGAACCGCATCTTCAAGAATCATCAAATGACACTCAAAGACACGCACATCGGAACGGCCGGTACGTTCCTTTAATACGGAAATCAAGCCTTCCAGGTCGCGTTTCGTCTCGACGAACGCACGCTGCAGCCTCTGCATTTCAGACTGGACGCACTCCTCGCCGATGACATACTCCTTAATGGGTATCTCACCGTCGCCGCGATAGACAAAAGCAGGCCCGACGGCAAAGCCTCTCGCCGTCGGCAATCCCGCTATTGTTTTCATCGCCTTACTGCTCATCTGGTATATCAAACTTGCGCGCAACGAGCGCCTCGAGTTCGTCCAAAGCCTCTGCAGCCTGAGGACCGCTGGCCGAAACTTTTAGAACGGCACCACAAGTGGCTTCAAGCGTCATCAGAGCCATAATCGACTTTCCTGAAACAGAATTGCCGTCTTTTTCAACTTCAATGTCGGCGTCAAACCGGCTGGCGACCTTTGCAAAAAGTCCAGCAGGACGCACGTGCATGCCATACTTGTTCAACAAAGTAAGCTCGCGAATGATTTTATCTGCCATTTGTTTTACCCTTCCCTTTTGTCACCTTGAAAATTTCGGCTCTGCGGTGGAGATGCTCCGACAAATCCGCCACCGGATCATACCCTTCTGCAATCAATTTATGCTGCTGGGCCGCGGTCTCAACCAAATTGACCAGATCACGCCCTTCGGAAACTGGAATGACGATATTTGGAATATCGACGCCGAGAATCGTACGGGCCCTGCGCGTTTGCCCTATACGATCGACCTCACCGCGGATTTCATCGAGTTTTTTAAGCGTCAACACCAATTGCAGACGCTTTTCACCGCGCACGGAGGCGACTCCGAAAACACGAGGAACATTCATTATGCCAATGCCGCGAATCTCCATAAAGCCCGCAGTAGATTCGCTGGCGCTTCCAAACAAAAGATTTGTTGCCACATCCTTGCGTATACAGGTTAAATCGTCGGCTATCAAAACGTTGCCGCGCTTGATCAAACCGAGTGCAGTCTCGCTCTTGCCAAGACCGGGATCGCCCTCAATCAGAACACCGATTCCCGACACCTCGACCATTGTTCCATACAATGATGTATGCGGAGCTCCCAATTGCTCCATTATAAATGTGGCGTGACGCGAAAAGACGCGGGTTTTGAGCGGGCTTTCCATTATAACCGCACCGCACTCTTCTGCAATGCGCACTTCTTCTTCAGAAGCATGGCGCCCCGCCGTTATTACAAATATCCACGCCTTGTGCGCAATAATCTCCCTGAAGCGCGAAGTGCGCTCTTCAGGGGTGAGAGAACTCAGATAAGCCCACTCTGCATTGCCGAGCATTTGCAGGCGCTTCCATGCGAAGCACCCGAAAAAGCCCGTCAAAGCCAAACCCAGCCTGTTGACGCTCGGCTCGGCGATTACCTTGTCTATCATGGAAGCGCCGGCAACGAGCTTTAATTTAAGGCGCTCGCGCCCGGCTTCCAGAAAATCGGCAACCGTGAAGGTCAATCCCTTGTCGGCATCTTTGGCTGGGAGGCTTTTCATTGCGTAACCGCCGTCAGTTCTTTACGGATGCGGCACGCTGCTTGCGCACAGCGCCCTTGCGAGCCTTGACGCGCATACGAAGAAGCTGGCGCTCCGCACGGGCCGCCGCCGCATCAATGACGCTCTTGGCGCTCTCGGAGAACTCCTTCGCGCCCACTGCCGTCTCGCCGAGGCGGTTGGCAATTACTTCGGCCATATACATGTGCTTTTTGACATCAACATCAATTACAATGTTGATCGTTGTAACTTTGGGGAATTTGGCGGCGAGTTTGCTCATTCTAAGTTCGGCATACTGCTTAAGCGCCTCAAGTCGAACATCGCTGTGCCTCATCGTGATTTCTATGCTCATTGTCTTGCTCCTTTCTTTGTACCCGTTAAATAATTGCTTTACATTCTGAAACTGTCGCCGAGATACCGCGCGCGCACCTCTTCGTCGCGCACAAGCTCCTCTGTAGTGCCCTCCTTCAAAAGACGGCCGTTATACACCATATAAGCTCTGTCGACGACGGAAAGTGTTTCGCGGACATTATGATCGGTAATAATTATACCGAGCCCATCTTTTGCCAGACGGCGGATTATATCTTGTATTTCGTTGACCGAAAGCGGATCGACGCCGGCAAACGGCTCGTCAAGCATCAATATGGCTGGATTGCGCACAAGCGCGCGCGCTATTTCGAGCTTACGGCGTTCGCCGCCTGACAATGTATAGGCCGGCTGCTTTGCGACCTTCATCAGATCAAACGGTTCAAGCAGTTCCTGAGCGCGCTCCTTGCGCTGTTTGCGGCTGAGCGGAAGCGTCTCAAGTATTGCCATCACATTGTCCCACACGGAAAGTTTGCGGAATATGCTAGCCTCCTGGGCAAGATAACCGAGCCCCTTGCGCGCGCGCATGAAGACAGGCAGAGAAGTAATGTCTTCGCCCCTGAAGATCACCTGCCCGGAATTTGGACGTACAAGGCCGACTACCATATAGAATGTGGTTGTCTTGCCGGCTCCATTGGGCCCGAGAAGCCCGACAATCTCGCCGCATGAACACGAAACATCCATGCCGTTGACAACGGTGCGCTCTCCGTAAATCTTGACCAGCCCCGTTGCCACAAGATCGGGTGTGCGCACTTTTGCCGATGTAGCCGACTTTTCAGCCGCCATTTCGCTCATCGCTTTCGAAACGAAATCTTCCTGCATCATTATATTGAACTTGAACTCCTACTTTCCAAGAAAGCGACGCGCTCCGTCCTTTGCCGCGCCTTTGCCGACATCAACAGTAATAGACGACCCGTCAACCTCAACCTGTTCTGTATCAATCCAAAATGTTATGCGGCGCCCTTCAACCATGCTTTTGCGCTTGCCGTTGTCTTTAAGACGCGCAAAAACGCCTTTGGTCTCGTCGCCGTAAAGAACGACTCTGCTCAATGCCCTGTTATAGGTGGCCTTGGCGCACGTACCCGACCTGAGCTCGTTTGTTACTGCCACATTGCCGATTGCCACGATGCGCTTCAAATCGTTGGTGCCGCCAAGAAAAAGAGTAACCTCGTCGGCATGCATCTTAAACTCGACGTCATCGACAAAAACATCACCTTCAAAAACGAGCACGCCCTCTTTGCGCAGGTACGTGGACCTATTGCTTGTAACCTTGACATTACGTGGCAGATTGGTTGATGCAACAGAACCGTCTGACGCTTTTGAAACCACCACGGGCAGAGACTTCTCAAGTGCCGCATCGGCAGACGCATTTGAAGCACCGACCGTGATTATTGCAATCAATATCAAAACTATCAATGTCACAACTCAACTCCTTGAAACTTTATTTCTGACGACTCAACCAACACCTTGGATGATATTTTAACGAATTCATCGGGAAAAGAAAAGTAAATTCCGCAACCGCTTATGGATGTCTTCCCGTACTTTGCACATGCCTGCCCTTCAAGCCAGCCGCTCCTCGATGTACGATCCAGAAGGCAACTTTCGGCAACGAGTTCCATTTTGACATCTCCTGCGGGATTGTACTCTCGCACAACCACATCCGCACACCACACCAGAGCCTCCTTATCGAAAAACTGCGCTTTGCCGGCGGCGATATCGACCTTAACGGAACCATCCGGATGGCTTTCAATCGGAACAACAATGCCTTGCGAAGGATTTTTGACCTTCTCAAGGCATTTTGAATACTCGCCTTGAAGACGCTTTTCATCGGCGCTGAAACTTTCTATCTTTGCAGCAACATCAGCACCTTGCTCCTCTGCATAAAGGAACAGCGACGCCATTACCGCAAAAATAAAATGCGCAAATCTCATTTCGAACGGACTACCTCGTTTATGGCAATGAGTTTTTTCCAGAGTTTTTCAACCTCGGAAAACTTGAGCGCATTGGCGGCATCGCTCTTGGCGAGCTTCGGATTGACGTGCGTCTCCATAAATACACCGTCAACACCCGTGGCCACTGCCGCGCGAGCAAGAGCGGGTGCGTATTTACCGTCACCGCCCGACCCATTGCCGAGCCCGCCGGGACGCTGAACGGAATGCGTAGCATCCATCACAACCGGATAGCCGAGCTCGCGCATGATCAAAAGCGAGCGCATGTCGGCAACGAGATTGCGATAGCCGAACGAAGAACCGCGCTCGCAAAGGAGAATGCGGCGATTGCCGGCCGACTCAATCTTGCGGATAACCTGCGCCATGTCTTCGGGAGCCATAAACTGCCCCTTCTTGACATTGACGACAGCGCCTGTTTCGGCGGCGGCCACCACAAGATCGGTCTGACGCGCAAGAAAAGCCGGTATCTGCAAGATGTCGCACACCTCGGCTACCGGAGCGCACTGCCAGGGCTCGTGCACATCGGTAATAACGGGCACATCAAATTTCTGACGGATTTCAGAAAGGATTTCAAGGCCTTTTTCGATTCCTGGCCCGCGGAATGAATCGACGCTTGTGCGGTTGGCCTTGTCAAAACTTGCCTTGAAAACATAGCCGACATTAAGTTTTTTGGCGAGAGCCGTCAACTTTTTGGCCAAATCGATTGCCATCTCGCGAGACTCAATCACGCAAGGACCGGCAATAAACGTCAGTTTACCGTCGCCGAAGACGACGCCTTTATCTACATTGACTTTCTTCATTGGATTGATTATATCAAATTAACAGCAATAAGTGCGGATAATAGGCCTATTTTTATAAAAACGCCTTCGGGCTCAACGCTTGAATGTCACCTTCCAGCTGATATTACGCGCAACCGGCGTTGTAAATGTTATGCGACATACGCCGTTCGACTCGGAGGAAGAAACTTTGACAC